>JBJTSM010000111.1:0-2390 GCA_046076685.1 Planctomycetia bacterium
GGCGGGGTGAGCGCCGCCGCGATCGAGTTTCGTGGCGGGGCCTACACGGTGCCCGGGGGCACGTTCGCGACGGCGGCCGCCGGCACGAACTTCGCGACGGTCGTCCCGGCACGGTTCGACGCGGCGATCGCGGGCAATGGAAGAGTCGTCAAGGCGGGGGCCGCCGCGCTCACGCTGGGGGCTTCGCTCCACGCATATACCGGCGACACGGTCGTTTCGGCCGGGCTGCTCGACATTCGGGGCACGATCCGCAGCCATGTGAAACGCGCGGGGGGCGACGTGCAGGGGGTGATGTTCTTCGATCCCGAAGTGGCCGCGGCGGTCCGCGAGTCGCTGGCGGTCGATGCCGATGCCTGGCTCACGCCGGCGCTGCTCGCGCAGTCGCCGCCGATCAGGGCGCTCACCATCGATGCGAACCTCGTGGGGGATCTCACCGGCATCGCGAACCTCCCGGCGCTCGAGTCGCTCGAACTCATCCCGGGCGACCATGCCGCGCCATCGCAGGGGCTCGCCTCGCTCCAGCCGCTGGCCGGCCTTGTGAATCTCACATCACTGTCGCTCGTGGACGTCGGCCTCACCGATGCCGGCCTGGCCACGCTCCCCGCGCTCGCCGGCCTGACGCGGCTCGACGTGCGGTCCAACGCGCTCTCGGCGGTGCCGGCGGCCGTCGCGCAGCTGCCGCGGCTGGCGTCGCTCTTCTTGCACGGCAACCCGCTGCTCGTCGGCAGTCCGCGGGTCGGCCTGGCGGCACTCAGGGGCCGGGCGATCGACGTGGATGTCGCGCCCGACCGGCCGGAGACGGCCACGAGCATCGCCGACCTCGCGGCCCGGCTCTACCACCTGCCGCTCGAAATGCTCGAATATGTGACCAACACGATCGAGTTCCAGCCCTACACGGGCGCGATGAAGGGGCCGCTGGCCACGCTGCAGACGAAGGCCGGCAACTCGTGGGATACAAACTCGCTGCTCGCGTCGCTCTATGCCGCCGCCGGCGTCCCCACGCGGTACGTGGCCGGTGTGATCGAGGTGACGGATGACCAGCTCGAGGATTTCTTCGGGACACGGGATGCGGCGGCGGCGGGCAGGATCATGGTCGCGGCCGGCCTGCGGCACGATCAATACTGGAACCATTTCAAACACACCTGGCTCGAGGCGCTCGTCACGGTGCCCGCGACCGGGCAGCCGGCGTGGGTGCCGATCGACGCCTCGTGGAAGCTGCGGGATTTCCGGCCGGGGGTTCCCGACATGCTCACGAAGGTGCCCTTCGCCCCGCAGGAGGCCGACTACCTCTCGAACCCGGTCTGGCAGCGGAAATCGACCGCGGAATATTACGAGGCGAAGGTCGCGACGTGGCTGGCCGCGAACCGGCCCGACCTTACGCTCGCCGACGTGGGCTACGACGGGCCGATCCGCCGGCAGGCGTTCACGGCGTTGCCCACGGCACTGCCCTACGCCGTGCTGAGCCAGCCGGCCGAGTCGGCGCGGCCGGCGACGATTCCCGCTTCGGCCCAGTACACGGTCAACATCAAGCTCGCCAGCGGCACGAAGCAGCTGTTCGGCGACGCGGGCGTGTCGCTCACACTCGCCGACGTGGCCTTGAGCCGGCTGACGATCGATCCGGTGCAAGGCTACGGCGCATTCGACCGGCCGAACGCGTGGGGAGGGTGGGGCGTGGAGGGCTGGTACCCGACGCTGCGGCGGGATGGGGTCGCGATCGCGACCAGCTCGTCGTTCCTGCCGGGGCCCTCTGCGAGCAGCCTCGGCCTCAAGATCTCCATCGCCGCGCCGGCCGGCGGCATGAGCTACGATCGCACCTTCACGCGGCCGTCCGACCGGTTCATCGCCATCGGCCTCGACGCCAACCAGTTTTCCGAGACGCTTCTGGTCGAGAAGCGGGCCGTGGCCAATGCCCAGCAGATCAAACGGGCCAACGACGGCCTTATCGACCCCGACGAGGCCGTCGGTGGCCTGCTCGATCTCGCGATCGCCTCCTACTTCGTGGCGGCGAATGACGACGAGGCGTCGCTCGCCTCGCTCACCTCCGCCGTCGCCGACCGCACGATCGTGGCGCTCGGCATCGCCACGAGCAGCCCGTACCTCTCCGCCACGACGACGGCCGGTCTGCAGTTTCCCTACCTGCCGGATGGGATGGGGGTCGACGTGCCCGCCAACGTGGCCGGCGGCTTTCCGATCGATCCGAGCACGACGGCGATCGACCGCACCCGCAAGCTGCTGATGGGCTACACGAACTCGTCGCTCGAGGGCCTCCTGCTCGAGGAGCTGACGAACTTCGAGAGCGTGTCGACCATGAAGGCGTTTCAGCTGGCCGTCACCGGGGCCGGCGGCTTCTCGAATCTGGTCGAGATCAACGCCGGCAACGTGGCCTCGAT
>JBJTSM010000112.1:0-2093 GCA_046076685.1 Planctomycetia bacterium
CATGAAGTATGAGAACCCTTACCACTGGTGGTCGATCAGGAGTCCCGATATCCGCCACACCGAAACGCAACAGATTACGGGAATCCTGTCGGGGCTGAACATGCCGCCAGAGAAATGCGTTGCGATTCGAGAGATTACCGATGCCATAGTGCGGCACAGCGACCCCAAAGAGGCCATCTACGTCTACCCGCACATGCCGATCTTCTACCTGCTTGCGGACCGCCCGCCCTTCCAAAACGCAGTGGTCAGCTGGTTTGATTTCATGAGCGACCGTCAAGCCATGCGCGTGGCTCAGGCACTGCGCGATTCACCGCCTCCGGTCATCGTCGTTGCTGATTTGCCGAATGGCGTGCTCACAACCCATGAAGAGTGGTTTCGCGGAGGCCGCCCGATGGCCCAGCGCAAAATCATGGAAGTCATCGATGAGCTTTCGGAGAATGGGCGCATTGCCGAAATCGAACGAGTGCCGCAGCTCGATGGGCTGCCCATGGTGGTGTATGCCCGCACCAAAACGGACCCGCGGTGAGCCGACAACGCTGTCGCCGGCCGAACATCCGCTGCGGCGCTCCCCTTTATCTTCTTGCCGTCGCCTGAAGGTTGCCGAGCGGCAGCGGCATCAGGGCCCAACGCATCGCCGGCACCCAGCCGCCGCCCAGGCCTGCCCTGAAAGCCGCGTTCCGCGCCAGGTAGCCCAGCGGATAATGGTTCACCGTGCGGGCGACCTCCAGCACATCGAAGCCGGCCCGCTCAAGGAGGGCGGCCAGCGTGGCCGGATTGAACAACTGCGGATGGTAGGGGCAGTAGATCGGATGCCGCGGGCCAAACACCTTTGCCAGCAGCGACCGCTCGTTGTGCACCACGATGCTCAAGAGCCCCCCGGGCTTGAGGCACCGGTGCAATTCCCGGAGATGCCGCAGCGGATCCGTGAGATGATCCAGCACGTGCACCATGAACGCCATCGCGGCCACGCCCTCCGGGATGTGGCCGAAGCGATTAAGGTCGGTCGAGATGTTGCATGCCTTGGGCGCGACCGCCGTCCTCAGATCCTCATGCACGGTGACGTTCGGTTCGATGAACCAGAATCGGTTGCAATCGGGTCGCCTGGCCGCTGCGGCCGCCAGAAAGCCCCTGTCGGGCCCCACCTCGATCATGTCTCCTGACGGCGGCCGGTGCCGCAGCACCGCATCGAGATAGCCCTGCTGGGTCCGCCGAAACGAGGCCTCCGGCAGTTCCGCCATGTTCGGCTTCATCGAGCCATAGAGCTGCGCGAGCTGCCCGTCGTCGGGATAAGCGGGGCAATAGAGCAACCCACACTCGGCGCAGCGGCAATAGCTGAAGTAGCTCTTGTCATTGAAGATGTCGGTGTCCCACTGCTCGAGCACCCGCGCAAACGGCAGCTGCTCGGCCGCCGGGTTGCTCTGCACCGTGTACGCCCCGCGTTCATCGCTGCCGCACTGCGGGCAGCGACGGTGCGGATAGGTCGCAGAGTCTGGAACCGCGTCGACCATGGCTGCTCAGCGTGCTCCCGTGTTCGCCGCCCCGGCACCGCCCATGCCCGCGGCCGCCACCGGCCGCGCGGGATGGCACCAATCCTCGTGCCGGAACTGCTCGCCCGCAGCACGCTTGCACCCGATCGTCAACCCCGACTCCGTCGCCTTGTAGACATGCCAATCGGTCTCGTAGGTCGCCGCCACGGCCGGCAACGGAATCGTGAGCAACGGCCGAAACTTCCGCCCGTGCCACGGGCACTGGATCGTGCACGCCCCCGGTTTCGTGGCGGCTCCGCCGCACTGCCTCACGGCCTCGTCAAGGCTCGCCCCTTCGTGGGAACAGAGCCGCGGATACACGTGCACCGCTTCGCCCGCCTTCAGGATGGACAGGCCCATGTGGTCGTCCGCGCCGAGAAACACGGGCTCGCCGGCCCGTAACTCGTCGTACGCCACCGTCCGCGTCGGCCAACACGGCACCGCCGCGGGAGCCACCACGTTGTGCTCCGGCGTGAGCACGTTCTGCTGCATGATCTTGCGGGAAGCGATGAACGAGGGCACCTGGCCTTTCATCTTGAAGTCGTAGCCGAGCTTGCGGAGACGCCC
>JBJTSM010000113.1:0-6130 GCA_046076685.1 Planctomycetia bacterium
GGGCGTTGGAGTTGTCGCCCGTGCCCTTGTTGGCCCCATACGACCACGCCCCGGTCGCCGGCCCCTGCGAGACCTGGGCCTTTTCCAGCCAGTCGACGTTGCGCTCGAGGATCGCCCGGTCGGCGTCGGGCGAGAGCATCGCCAGCACGAGCGTCTGCAGCGAGACGGAGTAGGTTTCGTCGGGCTTCTGCCGCCGCAGCCAGTCGAGGCCGCGCTGCATGGCCAGGTGGCTGCGGTCGACGCCCGCGTTGGCCAAGGCCAGCATGACCAGCGACGTGGCGCCCACCCGGGTGTCCTCGGTCCGCATCGAGCACTCCCAGGAGCCGTTCGCCTCCTGTTCGCGGATCAGCCAGTCGCGGGCCTTCTCGATGGCCCGTTGGATCCGCTCGGGCGCCACGGGCTCCGCCTCGGCCGCGGCCGAGGGGGCGGAGAGCAACGCCAAAGCCGCGGCAAGCAGGATGCCGAGCAGCGTGCGGGCGAGGCGACCGGAAAATTGTGCGAAACAGTCCAATGCGACCTCGGGATGCAGGCTTGCGATCGGTACTCCGTCACATGTCAGATCGTCGCCTCCTTTCAATCTACCGGTTTTTCTCCATATCGACAGATTCGCTCGCGCGCGGGAGGGCACGAAAGCCGGCCGCAGGCCGCCGCGGGTTTGCCGGTTTGGGGTTTGGGGCGGATACTGGCGGGGAGTGGCGGCGTCCGGCCGCGCCAGCTTCACATCGGAGGGATCGCAGGAGTGTCCACCGCCGCCCGTTCCAAGACGCTCGACGAGATTCTGCAGGAGTTCGCCCAGCATCGGAAGCTGATGCAGGAGGAGCTGCAGAAGGTGATCGTCGGCCAGAACGACGTCATCGAGCAGCTCTTCGCCGCCATCTTCACCCGCGGCCACTGCCTGCTCGAGGGCGTGCCCGGCCTCGCGAAGACGCTGATGGTGTCGACGCTGGCGCGGATTCTCGACGTCGGCTTCAAGCGGGTGCAGTTCACGCCCGACCTGATGCCCTCCGACATCACCGGCACCAATGTCCTGGAAGAAGACGAGGCCGGGCGGCGCCGGTTTCGCTTCGTCGAGGGGCCGATCTTCACGAACATCCTCCTGGCCGACGAGATCAACCGCACGCCGCCGAAGACGCAGGCGGCGCTCCTGCAGGCGATGCAGGAGCGGGAGGTCTCGGTGGGGCAGGAGACCTACGCCCTGCCCGATCCCTTCTTCACGATCGCCACGCAGAACCCGATCGAGCAGGAGGGCACCTACCCCCTGCCGGAGGCCCAGCTCGACCGCTTCATGTTCAACATCAAGGTGGGCTATCCCACCGCGAGCGAGGAGGAGCAGATCCTCATGGCGACGACCCGGGCCGAGAAGCCCGAGGTGCGGAAGGTGCTGTCGGGGCGGGCGATCGTCAACATCCAGAAGCTCGTCGGGAGCGTGGCGGTGAGCGAATACGTCGTGAAATACGTCGCCCGGCTGGTGCGGGCCACGCGGCCCAAGGATCCGCAGGCCCCCGCCTACGTGACGGAACTGGTCGACTGGGGCGCCGGGCCGCGGGCCGGGCAGTTTCTCATCCAGGGCGGCAAGGCGATGGCCGCCATGGACGGGCGGTTCAGCGTGTCGCTCGACGACATCCGGCGGATCGCCGTGCCGGTGCTCAGGCATCGCATCGCCACCAACTTCCAGGCGCAGGCCGACGGACTGACGAGCGAATCGATCGTGGAGCGGCTCGTCCGCGAGATCCCCGAGCCCGAGATCCCCAAGCTGGTGAAGTAGAAAAAAGGGAAAAAAGGGGACATTCTGCTTTTCGGTGTTCCTCCACCCGTACAGCGTATGGTGATGGAAAAGCAGAATGTCCCCTTTTTTGGAGCAGGGCGATGGTGCGGGCGGTCGAGGAATACCTGAAGCCGGAGGTCGTGCGGCAGATCGCGCGGCTCGACTTCCGCGCGCAGTTCATCGTGCGGGGGTTCCTGCAGGGGCTCCATGCGAGCCCCTACCAGGGCTTCTCCGTCGAGTTCAGCGAGCACCGCAAGTATGCCGCCGGCGACGATCCCAAGGACATCGACTGGCTGGTCTATGCCAAGACCGACAAGCACTACGTCAAGAAGTTCGAGGCCGAGACCAACATCACCGGCTACCTCGTCGTCGACACGAGCGCGTCGATGGCCTACACCTACCGGCAGGAGCTCACCAAGCTCGACTACTCGATCTCGCTGGCCGCGGCCCTCTGCTGGCTGATGATCCACCAGCAGGATCCCTGCGGCCTGATGGTCTTCGACGAGAAGCTCCACGCCAGCCTGCCGGCCCGCTCGAAGCGGTCGCAGATCGCCCAGGTGCTCTCGGTGCTGTCGAAGGTGAAGCCCTCCGGCCGGACCGACATCGCCCGCAGCCTCGTGCAGGTGGCCGCGATGCTCCGGCACCGGTCGCTCGTGATGGTGTTCAGCGACCTGCTGGCCGACCCGGAGCCGATCCGCGACGCCCTCCTGCGGCTGCGGCACCGCGGCCACGACGTGATCCTCTTCCACGTGCTCGACGAGGCGGAGGTGCGGTTTCCATTCGAGGGCATGGTGGAGTTCACGGAGCCGGAGTCGCTCGACCGGCTGGTGGTGGACGCCGACGCGGCCCGCAAGCAATATGTGGCGGGCGTGGAGGCGTTTCGGGAGGACTACCGGAAGACCTGCTTCCACGCCGGCATCGACTACGTGCCCCTCGACACGAGCATGCAGTTCGACCGGGCCCTGCTGGGCTATCTTTCCAGCCGCCGCAACCGGTTTTGACGGAGACCCGGCTAAACTACGGGCATGGGCCTCTCGTTCCTGACACCGATGCTGCTGGGCGGCATGGCGCTCGTCGCCGTGCCGTTCGTGCTCCATCTGATCATGCGCAGGAAGCCCGTGAAGCGCGAGTTTCCGGCGCTGCGATTTCTCCGGCAGCGGGCGGTCGCCAATCGGCGCCGGCTGCGGCTCAACCACCTGCTGCTTCTGTTCCTGCGGATGGCGGCGCTGGCGCTGCTCGCTTTTGCGCTCGCGCGGCCCGTGCTGCGCGGGGCGGGCTGGCTGGCCGACGGCGAGGGGCCGGTGGCGGCCGCGTTCGTCTTCGACACCGCGCCCCGGATGCTCCTGCGGGAGGGCAATCGCACGCGGCTCGAGCAGGCGGTCGCCATGGCGCGGACGCTCTTCCAGAAGCTGCCGGCGGAGAGCAAGGTCGCCGTGCTCGACACGGCGGGCGGAGCCGCCGCTTTTTCACCGACGGTCGCGGCGGCCGCCGCCCGCATCGACCGGCTCGCGGCGGCCACGCCGACGGCGACTCTTTCCCAGACGGTGGCCGGGGCGCTGCGGCTGCTGGCGGGCTCGGGCATGGTCAGACGCGAGATCTACCTGTTCACCGACTGCTCGCACGGGGCCTGGGACAATGCCCAGTCGCTCGATCTCGCCGCACACCCCGACACGAGCCTGCTGGTCGTCGACGTGGGGGCCACGGCCGTTCGCAACTACGCGATCGAAGCGGTCGAACTGTCGAGCGACAGGATTTCCGCCGGCGCACCGCTGGGGCTGACGGTGACGACGAGCCGCGTCGGCACCGACGCCGGTCGCTCCGTGTCGGTGGAGATGGTCGGCGCCGACGGCCGATCGACGCGAAGGGCCATGAAGCCCGGTGCCTGGAAGGAGAATTCGCAGGGCCAGCTCGATTTCGAGATCGCGGGCCTCGAGCCGGGCATCCGGCAGGGCCGCGTGGTGATCGACGGCGCCGACGACCTCGAGGCGGACAACTCACAAAGCTTCACCGTGGAGGTGGGGGCCGCGGCCCGCGTGCTCGTCGTGGCGCCCGCGCCGGCCACGCAGACGGGGCTCTTCGTGTCGCAGGCGATCGCACCGGTGGCGCTCGCGAAGGCGGGCAAGGCGGCCTTCGACGTCACGCTTGCCGACACGGCCGAACTCGCGTCGATCGCCTGGGACGACTTCCGCGGCATCGTGCTGGTCGATCCGTCGCCGCTGCCGCCGGCCACGTGGGACCTGCTCGGCCAATGGGTGGCGGCGGGCCGCGGCCTGGTGGTGTGGCTGGGCCCACGGGCAGGGGAGGCGGCGAAGTTCAACAGCGCCGCGTCTCAGCGGGTGCTCGGGGGCGGGATCGTGCGGGTCTGGCGGGCCGCCGGCGGGGAGAATTTCCTGGCGCCGGAGGCGCTCGATCACCCGCTGCTCGCGGCCTTCCGACGGGTGGGCGACGCCGTGCCGTGGCAGGACTTTCCGGTGACCCGGCACTGGGAATTCGAGGCTGACGAAGGTGCGGCGGCGCCGGCGGGCGGGGCCGCCGACGCGACGGCCGACGTGGTGGCGGCCTATCGCAACGGCCTGCCCGCCGTGATCGAACACCGGCTCGGGCAGGGGATGGTGGTGACCGTCACGACGCCAGTGTCGCAGTCGGCCGACGACCCCGACGCCTGGAACACTCTCGCCACCGGCTTCGAGCCCTGGCCGTTCGTGATGCTCGCCAACGAGACGCTCCTGCGGGCGATCGACACGGCCGACGACCTCAACATCGTCGCCGGCCGGCCGGCCAGCCTGCACGTGTCGCGGCGGGATGCGGCCGCCGCCTTCGTGCGTCCTCCGGAAGGGGACGAGTTTCCCGTCGCCATCGATCAGGCCCGCGGCACGGTCGCCGTCTCCGCCACGCAACTGCCGGGCAACTATGCCGTGCGTGTCGGCGGGGCGGCCGGCGGCGCGGCGACGGGGTTCAGCGCGAACCTCGATCCGTCGGCCACCGACTTCAGGCGGCTGGATGCCGACGGCCTGGCCGCGGTGTGGGGGAAGGATGCGCGGCTCGCGCGGACGGAGGCCGAACTCGTCCGTGACGTCAATCTCGAACGCGTCGGCGCCGAACTCTTCGGCTGGATCATCCTGCTGGCGGCCGCCGTGATGGCGGCGGACTGGATCGTAGCCAACCGTTTTTACACGCCCCGTGAGGAGTCTGTCGTCGGTGCCGGGCCGGCGGCCGAGTTCGCGGAGGCCGCCGCGGAGGCTGCCGCGCCGGCAGACGCGGCGGCAGACGCCGCGGGATCACGGCGGCCGCCTCCCGTGCCGGACCGGGCGACCACGGCGGCCCGGAAGCCCCCGCCCCTGCCGGACGCCGTCGAGCAGGAGGCCGGGGCATGATCGCCGCGACGTCCCTGCAGAGAGTGTCGGTGTCGCTCGAGCCCGTCGGCTCCTGGCTTCTCGTGGCCGCGGTGGCGGTCGCGTTCGTGGCCGTGCTGTTGGCCTTTCCGCCCGACCGTTCGCGGGTGTCGCGCGGCCGCGTGCTCCTGCTCTCGCTCCTGCGGTTCGGCGGGTTTCTGGCCCTGTTGCTCTGCATGCTCAGGCCGACCCTCGTGGCGACTCGGCAGGCGCGGCAGCAGGGCACCGTGGTGGTGCTGGCCGATGCCTCGAAGAGCATGACCGTCGCGGACGGGATCAACGGTCGGACGCGGTGGGATGAACTCGTCGGCGCGGTCACAGCGGCACGGCCGGCGGCCGAGGCGGTCACCGAGAGCGGCGATTTCGACATCGCCACCTATGTCTTCGACCGCGAACTGCGGGCGGTGGCCCCCGTCGCCGGCAATCCCTTTCCGCTCGCCGCGTGGCAGGCGGGCCAGACCGCGGATCAGACCGCGATCGGCGCCGCGATCGCCGAGGCGACGCGGGCCGTGGCCGGCCGGCAGCTCGCCGGCGTGATCGTGCTCAGCGACGGCGGCCAGCATGCCTATCCGCCGCGGGACGAGCCGCCGCAGTCGGCCGCCCGTGCCCTCGGCGACGCGGGGGTGCCGCTCTGGAGCGTCACGTTCGGACAGCAGCTCGGCGAGGGGCAGGGCCGCGACGCCGCGGTCGTGAACCTGTCGGTGGGCGAGACCGTCTATCTCAAGAACAAGCTCGAAGTCGCGGGGCGGGTGCGACTGGAGGGGCTCGCCGACCGGGACGTGGTCGTGAAGCTGCTGGCCGAGAACGACGCCGGCAGCATGGTGGAGGTGGCCCGCACGACCGTCAAAGGTGGGCAGGCGGGGCCCGCCCGGGACGGCGGTCGCCAGACCGAGCAGGCGGTCCGCCTCGCCTGGACGCCGCAGAGCCTCGGCGAAAAGAAGCTGTCGCTCGCCGTCGAGCGGCAGGATGGAGA
>JBJTSM010000114.1:0-3329 GCA_046076685.1 Planctomycetia bacterium
CCGACCGGAAACGCCACGGCCATGCCGGCGACGCCGATCGCGGCGACGAGCAGGATGTTGGAGAGGTTGAAGATCGCCCCGCCGAGCAACGCGGAGCCGAGGGCCGCCGGGGCAGCCTGGGCGAGATCGGCGAGAAACGGCCGGCCCGCCGTGCCGAGGCTGCCGCAGGTGAAGGCCGACACGACCGCAAGAAGGAGCACGCCGAGCGAGTAATCCCAGTAGTAGAGTTGGAACGGCCAGGCCCGTCCGGCGAGCTTCTGCGTGTTGGCCCATGAGCCCCAGCAGAGCATCGTCACGACGCACAGGGCGACCGCCACGGGAAAGGAATGGATGATCATCATGGCTAAAACACCAACGCAAACGATTGTTCTCAATGAATGACAGGAGATTAAAGAAACTCTCCGCATTCGGCAAGGGAAGCGATTCCGGCTGCAGTGCCGGCGGCTCATCCATCCGGCGTCGATGCGGGCCGCACGTCGTCCACCCGCTGGAGCAGGTTCACCTTCTGCCAGATCTTCTGGCACAGGCCGGTGGTAAGGTCCTCGATCTCGGCGACCGCCTCCAGGACCACGGGGTCGTCGAACCACTGCACGTAGACCGCCGCCACCTTGCCTGTCAGGGAGAGCAGTTCCGAGCAGTAATCGAGATACCGGTTCAACTCGAAAGCCGTCATCGTCTGCCGGGGCGATGCCTCGGTGCTTGAGTAGCGATCGAGCAGGCGCTCCGGATCCTTTGTCAGCTGATGCATGTCGATCACGTGCGCCACGCTCCTGAGTTCGTGGAGCGCCCGCAGGGCCCGCGACCGTTTGAGCCGCCGCTCCCACCCGATCACGAACAGGAGGCCGGCGCCGATGAGCACCGCCTCGCTGAGTCCGGCCTCGGAGGTCTGGATGATCTCCGTCATCTCCACGTGCCTCCACCGCATCCCGGTGGAGGCCACCGCCAGACAGATGGCCGCCACGAGCAGGGCGACGAGCAGCCAGGTGAGGGTGCGGATCGCCACGATCGGGCGGCCGAAGCTCACCGCCCGCTCGGCGGCGGCCCGGCTCGTGAGGAGCAGTTCGTTGCCGATGCGCGACAGTCCGGACCCGGGAAACCGGGCATCGATACGGTTTTTCAGCCGCTCGATGGTCTCTACGATCCGTGGGGCTTCGAGCACGTGACCGGGCATCTTCACGTGGTGTCTCCGAGGGCAACGGCGGCGGATCGAGGATCGGGCGGCAAGTCAGAGAATAGCCCGGTCAATCGCCCCGTCGCAACCGTGTGCCGGTCGATGAAGGGCCGACCGGCGATCGGGCAGATCGGTCAACCGCGGGGCTGGCCCGCGGGGCCACCGACTCACGGGGCACGAGCGTGGTGGCCACCACGACGCTCGCGGGCGGCGGCTCGGCGGGGTGTTCGATCCGCCGACAGAGCATCTCGATCGCCAGCCGGCCGATCTCGGCGGGATCCTGCCGCACGGTCGTCATCGGCACCGCCAGCACGCCCGAATAGGGCTGCTCGTCGAAGCTCACGAGGGAGACGTCGGCGGGCACCTCGAGCCCGGCCTCGAGCAGCGACTCGAGGGCCCCGATCCCCACGAGGTTTGAAAAGGCAAAGGCCGCCGTGAACTCGACGCCTGCGGCGAGCAGCGCCCGCATGCCCGCCTGGCCCGCCTCCTTGCCGAAGCCGGTGCCGGCGACGAGCCGGGCATCGAAGCGGATGCCGTGCGCCGCGAGAGCATCTCGATAGCCCTGCATCCGCAGGTCATCGGGCATCGTGCCGGCCAGCCCGCGGATGCAGGCGATCCGGCGATGCCCGTGGCCGATGAGGTGGCTGACGGCCGCGAAGCTGCCCTGGCGACTGTCCGACATCACCGACGGCAGCCGCAGCAGCGGAAAGCCGCGGTCGACGAGCACGACCGGGGGCCGCGCGGTCTCGAAGACGCGGAGATGATCGCCCTGCTGTCCCACCGGGATCACCACGAGCCCGTCGGGCTGGCGGTCGAGCAGCCCCGCAAGCAGTTCGATCTCGCGGGTGACGTCGTCGTCGGTGTCGCCGAGCAGCACGGAGTAGCCCCGGGCGTGGGCGACGGCCGATACGGCGCGGGCGATCGCGGCGAAGAACGGATTGGCGATGTCGGGCACGACCAGCCCGATCGATCGCGTGCTGCCGAGCCTGAGCCCCTTGGCCACGAGGTTCGGCGAAAACCGCAGGGCGGCGGCCGCCTCGCGGACGCGGTCCTGCGTCGCCCGGCTGATCCGATAGCGGTCGCCGAGCCCGTTGAGCACCCGCGACGCGGTGGGCATCGACGTGCCCGCCCGGCGGGCCACTTCCTTCAGGCTACCCGCCCGGGGCGGCGTGCCGCCGGCTCCACGACGCTGGCTTTTTTTGGCGGTCATGCGTGGCTCATCGCGGAAGTCGACCGGGCGGCGGATCAGCGGACAGACGTTTCCTCCAAGTGTAACGACGTCGCGCGTGGCTAGCGATCGCGATGCGCACGGCGGAATTCCTCGAGCTCGCGGCGCAGTGGCTCCCAATAGTCACGGTCTCGGGCCTGCACCGCCCGCACTTCAGCGTCGAGGGCGGTGCGGAGGTCGTCGAGCGAGCGCTCTCTCGCGAGCCGAATCAGCGGGCGGCGTGCCGTCAGCTCGGTGGCCTGCGCAGGAAACCGTCGGCAGATTTCGACGAGCAATTCGGGCGTTCGGGCCTCACGCAGCCAGAAAGCGACGCGGTCATCCGTCGCGGCATCGCCGTGCTCCCGATAATGGATCGTGACAAGCAGTTCGATGACGGGCCAGTCTCTGCTCCGCTGCGTCTTCTTTGCCTGCACGAGATCCGGGATGCAGAGCAGGTGATACTCGACGTCGTCGCCGTCCACGAACGTCGTACGCCGCTCCCACAAAACCTGAAATTCCGGCGTTTCCCGGAGGCGGGTCATCACGTCCACCCGCAGGCCTTCCGCGGCCGGCGCGCGGCACCGAAAGTGAACCGCATGTCCACGGGCCAGGGCTGCCGGGTCGAACGGCGGCACGGCGATCCGGTCTGCCCGCAACTCGGCCAGAGCCGTCTGGAGACGGGCGAAGTTCTCGGGCTCGGCCAGCACCAGAAAATCGATGTCCTTGCTAACCTGCGCCGCGCCGTAGAAGACGCAGGCCTGCCCGCCCATGAGCAAGGTCCGGACGCCACTCTTCTGGAACGTCGAAAGGACTTGTCGGATCGGGGTCGGGGTCAAGGCTGCCTCCCATGGCGATGTACTCGACCAGCATGCGCTCGCCGCGGGCGAATCTCTCGAGTGGTGGAAGGCTCAGCCAGTCCTTCCACTCGTCAGGCAGTTGGTCGTAGGTCAT
>JBJTSM010000115.1:0-2083 GCA_046076685.1 Planctomycetia bacterium
ATCGTTCGCGGGTGCGAATGTCGACTTCAGGACCCCGAAAGATGCGCGGCGTCACGCAGCGATACCGCCGCCAGCCCACCCCATCGGAGGAGGGCGACGGTCGCCCCGCCGATCGCAAGCCACTTGATCGTCGCTTCCACGGTGAACCTGCCCGGTGGGACTCCGGCCGCCACGGCGAACAGCCAGGTGATCGCGACCGCCGCCAGACCCGTCACCACGAGTCCAGCCCAGTTGGCCTCGCTCGCCGCCACGAGGTCGCCGTGCATGACGAGCGACACGCTGGTCGTCATGCCGCAGGAGGGGCAGGGGAAGCCCGTGAGCGTCTGCATCGCGCACGGAGGCAGACCGAGTTGGCGATGCGTGCCCTGGGCGAGCGGCCGGCCGGACGCATCGTAGGGGAAAAGCACGGCCGCGACCGCGAACACGAGGCAGCCCAACGACGCGAAGCCTGCCGCTGCTCCGCGTTCGGCGCGGCCGTCGACTCCCGCGGGAAGCGGTGGCGGCGACCGTCTCCCGTGCTGGAGAGAGTCCGTCCCGCGATCGGTCGAAGCGGGTGGAGGGACGGGGACGAGGGTCATTTGTTGAGGACGACGCAGCCGCAGATGAGGTCGTGGAGCGTCTGCCGGTTCTTGGTGAAGAGGGGAAGCAGGTAGCCGATGCCACACGTGCAGATGCTGAGGTAGCGGGCGAACAGACGGCCGATGGCCCGGCCGACGCCGATCCGTCGGCCTTCGATGTCGGTCACCTTGAGACCAACGATCTGTTTGCCCCACGTGCCCTGTTTGGCGGAAGCCTCCAGTCCGACATAGTAGATGGCCCCGATGACGAAGCCGATCACGCTGCTGCACGTGTTGAACAGTGCGGCGGCGATCTGGGGTCCGTCGGGATTGTTGGCGGTGACAGCGAGCAGGAGTGCGAGCAAGACGCCGTTCGGAATGCAGCCAAGCAGGAGAAGAAACAGGGCGTCGAGCAAGGCTGCGCCGACGCGAGGCAGATAATCGGCCAGCGCGGGCGGCGGGAATCCGGGCGCCATGCCGGATCCGCCGTTGAAAACCATCGCCTCGGTCGGAGTCGACCCTGCGACAGCGGAGTCTGCTGACCCGGTGGCAATCGGTGCGTTCCCCGCTGCCGCGCTCGCCGGCGGTGTCCGCGGAGGGGGAGCCACTGGTCGCGGCGCGGGCCGCGACGGTGTCGCGGGAGGCGGATTGCCGGCGGCAGCGGAGAGTTCCCTGACCGACGAGTGCGGCACCCAGTTTGCGAAGCCCTCCCTCCAGACGAGATCGGTCTTCGCAAGCTCACCGGAAGCGGCCATGCGCCGCATCTCTGCCGCGGAGAACGGGCCCGACTGCCGTCCATCGCGACCGACATACCACTCTTCGGCCATGATGGCGAACCTGAGTCCTGCGGAGGCGTCCGATGTGCTGGAACGAAGCGGGGTCGGTCGCCGCACTTCCGGGAGTGAATGTCGAGGAACCGGGGCCCGCCGAGGGAATGGTATGGACCCGATCGTGCGGCCACAAGGGGCTGCGGTGCGATCCTTGACAGGACGGGGCAGACCCCTCGACAATACTAGGCTCGCTCGCTCCCGGACAACTTTCTCGGCGTCGCTTTGCCATGGTGGGATCCACATTCGACGCAGGGGCCGTGCTCGACGCGATCGTCTGCCCGCACTGCTGGGCGGAGTTTCCGCCGGAGCGGATGCATTTCATCGCGACGAGCGCCGAGTTGGCCTTCGACCATCGCTTGCCCGACGGCGCCTACCGCCGATTCCTGCCCACGCACTTCACGATCCGCGGCGATGCGGTCGATCCCCACGGCGGCGTCTGCACCGAGACGGCGTGCCCGAACTGCCATCTGAAAGTGCCGCGCGTGATGGCCACTCGCCGCACGTTCGGGCTGTCCATTTTCGGGTCGCCGTCGAGCAGCAAGTCGTACCTGCTGACGTCGATGACCCACCAGGCGGAGCACCTGCTCGACAAATTCCGCATCTCGATCGACGACGCGGACGCCGAAGCCAACGTGATCATCAGGGATTACCAGACGCAGCTCTTCAAGGCACCGACTCCCGAGACGAAGGTGCGGT
>JBJTSM010000116.1:0-2224 GCA_046076685.1 Planctomycetia bacterium
GGCGTCGGGGCGAGTCGGCCGCGGAGGGGCATGGCCGGCGTGTTCCTCACGTCTTCGCGGTGGTCGCATACTCGCGGGCGGCGGCCTGGAGATACCGATTGAAATCGGCGTGGGCCCGGGCGAGCGCGAGCACCCCCTCGCGGCCGAGGGCGTAGACCTCCACATCGGTCAGGGCGCGGATCGTCGCGGCCCGGGCCGCATCCGTGAGGATGGCCAGTTCGCCGAAGAACGATCCCTCGCGCAGGATCGCGAGCCGCTGCGCGGTTTCCCCGCGGACGACCTCGACCTGCCCTTTGGTGAGAAAATACATCTCGTCCCCGACATCCCCCTCGTGCACGAGTGTCTCGCCCGGTGCGAATTGCCGCGCGTCGAGCCGGGGGATCACGTCGCGCAGGAAGTCGCTGCCGGCGTGCTTGAAGAACGGCACCTGTTCGATCAGGGCGGTGGTGATGGCCCGCATCCGCAGGAGTTCGCGGTCGATCTTGCCCGGCCCCTTGGAGGGCATCTCGGCGATGAGGCGGACTTCGGCGGGCACCATGAACTCCGCCAGCCGGCCGGCGACGAACCCGCGGAGATCATCGGGACCGACCTCGACACCCGGCTGGAGGATGACGTAGGCGTGGGGAACCTCGCCGTAGTCGGGATCGGGCACGCCGATCACGCAGGCCTCCCGCACCGCCGGATGATCGGCGAGCGCCGCCTCTACCTCGAGGGGCGCGACCTTTTGACCACTGCGGACGATCACGTCCTTCTTCCGGCCCACGAACCAGAGGTAGCCGTCCTCGTCGTAGCGGCCCAGATCCCCGGTCAGGATCCAGCCCTTCTGCAAGGTCTTGCGGGTCTGGGCCGACTCGTTCCAGTAGCCGTCCATGATGCCGGGGCCGCTGACGCGCACGTCCCCGACCACCCCGGTGGGCACGTCGGCACCCTGCTCGTCCACCACCGCCACCTGGACTCCGTGCACGGGTGGGCCGACGGATCCCGGCTTCTTGCGGCCGAACGGCGGGTTCATGGCATACGGCCCCGTCTCCGTGGAGCCGCACTGCTCGGTGACCGCCACGCCCGTGAGCCGTTCGAAGGATTCGAGGAGCCTGGGGGGAACCCGGTCGCCTCCGGCCAGGCAGAGGCGAAGGTGGCTGAAGTCGCAGCCTTGAACGTCGGGGCTCGCCAACAGTTGCCCCAGGCCCGTGGGCGTGAGCGTGAGAAACGTCTTGGCGGGCGGCCGCCGCATCGCGGTGACGAAGTGTTCGACGGTGAACGTCCGCAGCAGGCTGACCCGCCCCCCGGCCCAGAGTGTGGGCAGGATCTGGCAGCGGAGCGCGAGGGGCCGCGAGACGGACGTGGCAATCAGCGCGACGTCGTCCGCCGTGAGGGTGACCCGCGCGAGGTATTTGCGGACGCCGGCGGCCAGTGCCCCATGCGAGAGCACGACTCCCTTGGGTCGGGACGTCGTTCCAGACGTGTAGACCATCAGCGCCGGGGTGTCGTCATGCGGAGCGTCGGAGGGGAGCGGGCGCTCGGCGCCGAGCAGCGACGCGAACGGTCGCCGGCTGCCGCCCGTGGGGCCGCCTCCGACGACGAAGACCCGGGGCACCGTGCCGAGGACGCCGGCCTCGTCGAGCGCGAGGATGTGTTCGTGGTTCGCGATCAGGATGGCCGCCCCGCTGTCGCCGAGCGCATAGCCGATCTGCAGCGCATGGTATTGGTAATCCGGCGGCACGGCGACCAGCCGCATCCGGAAGCAGGCGAGGGAGCAGACGACCGCCTCGAGGCTGTTGGGCAGAAGCAGCCCCACCCGATCCCCTTCCTCGAGTCCGCATGCCGCGAGGCCCGAGGCCAGCCTCGCCGTGAGCCGCTCGAGTTCCGCGGCGGTGGTCCAGGATCCGTCGCTCTCGAGGATCGGTCGATCGGGAGCCGACGCGAGCGATCGCTGGAGGAGGTGATGCAGCATGGGGACGAGATCGGTGGAGTGGCAGTTTTGGGTATCGACTCAGGTATAGTGCAGCAGTCGCCACGGCCACAAGGATCGGACGACCAATCGGACGACCAGGGAGACCCCACACCATCGCGGCAGCCACGCTCACCGAAGATCCAGCCGAGTCGGCTCGTCCGGGCCCAGACGCGGACGGCCGCGGGGGCGTAATCCTGTTTGCACTGGCGGAGCTTCAGTTCATCGGCAGCGTCAAATTCCGGATCGTGGTGCCCACGGGTCCGCAGCTGCTAG
>JBJTSM010000117.1:0-2568 GCA_046076685.1 Planctomycetia bacterium
TCCCGAGGGCTTCGACGACCTGTGGGCGCCGCGGCCGTGGTTCTGGCAGATCATGCCCAACAACCTGATCTACACGAGCTACCTCGCCGGGCCGAAGGAGCCACGGCTGGGCACCTCGGTCTATCGCGACACGGCGCGGGATCCGCTCAACCCGTCGATCGCGAACGGCACCCTCTGGGACTCGACCCTCGGCGGCCGCGCGTCGATCCTCCGCTATGGCTCCGACCCGGTGGTCCACCCGCAGGGCTTCGAGGTGCAGATCGAGGGCGCCGCCTTCGTGCGACTCGACCCGCAGGATGATCGCGATCTGCGGAGCGGCGACTACCGGTTCGGCGTGCCGCTCGTCTACGGCATCGGCCGTTGGCAGACGAAGCTGGCCTACTACCACAACAGCGCTCACCTCGGCGACGAGGCGATGCTGAAGCATCCGGACTTTCCCCGGGTCAACTACGTTCGCGACTGCATCGTCTGGGGCAATTCCTGGTATCCCTTCGACTGGCTGCGGCTCTACGGCGAGGTGGGCTACGCCTTCTACAATTCGGGCGGCTCGGAGCCGTGGGAATTTCAATATGGCACGGAACTGATCCAGGCCCGTCCGACCGGCCTCCGGGGCGCCCCCTTCCTGGCCGTGAACGGCATGTCGCGGCAGGAACTCGACTGGGGCGGGAATGTCTGCGTGCAGACCGGCTGGGCCTGGCGGGGGCGGCGCAGCGAGAAGCTCTTCCGCATCGGGTTCGAATACCTCTACGGGTCGGATCCACAGTACGAATTCGTGTTCTCCAATCAGAACCGCTACGGTGTCGGCATGTGGTACGACTTTTAGCCGCATGCTCGTCTCGCTGGAGCGCCGGCTTCGGGGCGGCAACAGTCTCGTCGCGTGGGCCGCGGCGGCCCAAAGCTCCTCGAGCTGTCGCCGACCCCTTCGCCTCGGTTCCTGGTTGGTCAGGCCTCCGGTCCTGGCGTTGGTACCATACACGCCACCATGCCTCTGCTTGCGATTGAAACCACCTGCGACGAGACCGCCGCCGCGATCATCGCGCGTGATCGCACCGTGCTGTCGAGCGTGGTGGCCAGCCAGGACTCGCTCCACGCGCGGTGGCGGGGAGTCGTGCCGGAGGTGGCGTCTCGGGCGCATGTCGAGCGGATCATCCCGGTGATCGACGAGGCGGTCGCCCGGGCGGGCATCGGGCGGACCGACCTCGCCGCCGTCGCCGTGGCGGTGCGGCCGGGGCTCGTCGGCTCGCTGCTCGTCGGGCTGGCGGCCGGCAAGGCGATCGCGGCCGCGCTCGGCATTCCCATCGTGGGCTACGACCACGTCGCGGCGCACCTCTACGCCTGTCGGATCGCGCACGGCGAGCGGATGCGGTACCCGTGCGTCGGCCTCGTGGCCAGCGGCGGCCACACCTCACTGTTTCTGGTGCGTGGCCCGACCGACCTCGAGCGGCTCGGGGGCACGATCGACGACGCGGCCGGCGAGGCCTTCGACAAGGCGGCCAGCGTGCTCGGGCTTGGCTATCCGGGCGGCCCGCAGATCGAGGCGGCGGCCGCCGGCGGCAACGCGAAGGCCCATCGGCTGCCGCGGCCGCTGGCCAACGATCACGATCGGCTGGCCCTCAGTTTCAGCGGCCTGAAGCCGGCGCTCCGCTACCTCGTGCGGCCGCCGGGGGCGGCCGCCGACACGCCCGTTCCTGGCGGCCAGGCCCTCTCCGACCTCGCCGCGTCGTTTCAGCAGGCGGTGGTCGACTCGATTCTGGCGAAGGTCGGGCTGGCGCTCGAGCGGACCGGCTGCCGGGTGCTGGCGGTCGGCGGGGGCGTGACGGCCAACTCGCTGCTCCGCGAGTCGTTGGAGCGGCTGGGCCGCGCGAGGGGCATCGACGTGCTCATCCCGCCCCGGTCGCTCTGCACCGACAACGCGGCCATGGGGGCGATCGCCTGGGAGCGGCTCGACCGCGGCGAAGACGACGGCCTGGAACTCGACGTGCTCCCCGGCACCGACCGCTCCGCCGCCCGACGCAAGGCGGCGTCACCCGGCTGATTTTTGAGCCTGGCGCGTTTCGCTGGTCGGGGCTGCCCATGCCCTGATTCAGGAGCACACGCTCGCCAGGATGGTCAGAAGGAAGAGAACTGCTCGAACTCGTCGTACGTCCGGTGCTCGAGATTGACGAACCGCGTGTAGTCGTGCTGCCACAAGAGCTTCACGTCGCCGATGGGGCCGTTGCGCTGCTTGGCGATGATGATCTCCGCCTGCCCCTTCACCCGTTCCCGATCCTCGTCGGTCGTCTGGTAATACTCCTCGCGGTGCACGAACATCACCACGTCGGCGTCCTGCTCGATGGCCCCCGATTCACGCAGGTGGTTGAGCCGCGGGCGGTTGTCGCGTGACTGCTCCGCCTGCCGGTTGAGCTGCGCCAGGCAGAGCACCGGCACGTCGAGTTCGCGGGACATCGTCTTCAGGCGGCGGGCGATCTTGGCCACCTGCTCCTGCCGCGGGTCCCGCGGGTTGTCGGGCTCGATCAGCTGGAGATAGTCGATCACGATCAGCGACAGCCCCTGTTTCCGCTTCAGCCG
>JBJTSM010000118.1:0-5508 GCA_046076685.1 Planctomycetia bacterium
GTCACGGGGGGCTCGCTCTCGGGGTTCACGGGCTCCGGCACCAGCTACACCGCCACCTTCACGCCCCTGGCGAACACCGTGACGACGGGCACGGTCGCGATCGCAGCCGGCACGTTCCAGGATACCGCGGGGAATCCCAACATCCGGGCCTCGCTCTCCATCACGTTGCTTCGACCTCCCACCGACCTGCTGTTGTCGGCCCATTCCATCCGCGAAAACGCGCCGCCGGGAGAACCGGTCGGACGTCTCACAGCCGCCGATCCCAATCCGGGTGAGAACTTCTCCTACGCTCTCGTGCCCGGCGTGGGCTCCACTGACAACCACCGCTTCGTGATCGACGGCAACATGCTGCGGACCAAGGAGGTGTTCGACTTCGAGGCACTCACACGACTCACCGTGCGTGTGGCGGTCACCGATTCCTACGGCCTGGAACTGCAGAAGGTCCTGCCGATCGAAGTCACGAACATCCCGGAGGTTCCCCGCATCACGGAGGTGATTCTGCCCGCGGCACGCGCCTACCGCGTGGGTGAGCGTTTGACGTGGACACTCGTCACTACGGAGGCCGTCACCGTCGCGGGCAAGCCATTCCTTCCCATCCGCATCGGCGGCCGCAGCGCGGTCGCCGAGTTCGTAGCCGGGTCTGGATCTTCGCGGTTGGTTTTTGTCCACACCGTGACGGCCAGCAGCGGCGCCGGTCAGGTATGGTTTGCCGGTGATTTGGGTGTTCCTCCCAGGGTCCGTATCCGCACCCCCGAAGCGCGAATGCCGCTCACAGTGCCGGGCGGCGGCACGAGCGTAGCCGGAGTGGTAGTCCAGCCGGTGTTGGCCGGACGGACGTCATCACGTCGCTGACAAGCGTCTGGGACGCTTCGCGGGAGCGGCCAGCGGGCATTGCGGCCCTACCACCGCAACTCGCCGCCGACCGAGACTCCGTGCAGAAACACGCTGCTCGATGCGTCGATTCCCGCAACGTCGCGGCTGAAGTCATTCACTGAAAATTGTCCCGCCGGCACGGCGACGGCGCTGGCCCACAGCAGCGTATAGCCGGCCCGGATGGCCAGCCATCGCCTGAGCACGATCGAGGCGTTCAGCCCAACTTCCCCGAAGAAACTCACCTGGTTCATCGAGTCGCCGAGTTTCAGGTCGAAGCCCTCGTTGTCCCTGTACCTCATGGTCTGTCGGGCGGCATTGCCGTAGATGCCCGCCTTACCCACGGCGTTCACCCGAACGGGTCCCCGCATGTTGTTCCAGAGCATCGTGTCGAAACCGATCTGGCCACCGTACAAGTCATTCCCGACGCTGGAGTTGAGTGTGTAGTCGATCATATCTGGTGCACTGTCGAAGCCCTGCATGTCCAGCGACTGATTGAGTTGCACCCAGCGGAAGCCCGCTATCCACGTCGTGGACGCACCGTCTCGCCGCCGCCTCAGGTTGAATTCGGCGCTCTGGACGGCGCCGGAGCCGGAGGCGGACGCGGTTTCGAATCCTGAGTCGCTGAATCCCGCCAGGTTCTCTTCAGCGAGTTCCGGGGTGCCAACCACCGAGCGCGCCGCATTGAAGGGCGAGACGTTGAAATAGTTGCCCTGTAGCGACCACATGCGGTCAGGCCGCCACAGCAGGTCGACTCGTGGCCCCGCCGAGGTCGCGGGCAGCAGTTGGTTCGCGTCGAGCGCCGTGGGGCCTCGCACGGCCCCATCGAAGGAACTCAGCAAGGGGCGACTGGCGATGTTGCCCTGCCACAGGAAGAGCGACTCGACGGTCGCGGCCCACGCGGGGCAACGGTCACAATGTTCGCCGGCGACAATCTCAGCGGTTGTGGGCCGATGGTCGGGCACCTCGTCTTGGGCACTCGTGCTCGAGACATGGCCTGTCAGCAGCGCCACCGCCAACGCCGTGACCCGAATCGAGTTTGCGGTGTGCGGCGCGAATGCCATCTGTGGCTGGCGGACGCTGATCGCGAACCCGCCTCCTGTGAATCTGAGTCTGCCGACTGTGTCGATTATCGGCGGATGGCCGTATCGATCCTCACCTCTATGCGGCCTAGAAGGCCCTTTGGCGAGCAGGGCAAGAAGGGCGGTCTGCAGGGCGTGCGTCGATGCGCCGGTCGAGGGGTGGGAACGTGGGTTCCCGGAATGCCAGTCTGGTCCTCCGGAGTGTTTTTTGTGAAGGCGCGGAGCCGCGCCGAGTTCGGCCCAGTCGGCATGGGCGGGTGGGCGGTCAGGCGAGGGAAGGTGCCGGTCAGCCGTTGGTGCGACTTAGTTGCAAATGAGTTGCATGTGCGATAGGGTGTCGCGGTCGTCCACCACCAGCCACGAGCCCCGAAGCCACCAGGAGACCGTCCATGCCCACGCCCTTCCAAGCCCATGCCGACCGCCTGCCCGTCACCGTGCTTTCCGGGTTCCTGGGAGCCGGAAAGACAACGCTGCTCAACCACGTACTCGCCAACCGCGAGGGCCTCCGGGTGGCCGTGATCGTCAACGACATGAGCGAGGTGAACATCGACGCCCAACTCGTCGGAGGACCGTACGAGGCCGCGGCCGCCAGGCTCAGCCGAACCGAGGAAAAGCTCGTCGAGTTTTCCAACGGGTGCATCTGCTGCACTCTGCGGGAAGACCTGCTCCAGGAGGTCGCGAGGCTCGCCCGCGAGAGGCGGTTCGACTATCTGCTCGTGGAGAGCACCGGCATTTCCGAGCCGCTTCCGGTCGCTGAGACATTCACGTTCGCCGACGAGCAGGGGGAGAGCCTCTCGCAGCTCGCGCGGCTCGACACGCTCGTGACCGTGGTCGATGCGAAAAACTTCCTCGACGATTACTGCTCCCGGGACGAGCTCCGCGACCGGGGCGTGGGGCTCGACGAAAACGATTCCCGCGATCTCGTGCAGTTGCTCGTGGAGCAGGTCGAATTCGCGAACGTGATCGTCGTCAACAAGACCGACCTCGTGGCGGAGGATGATGTCACCTACCTCGAGGCGATCCTGCGCAAGCTCAATCCGAAGGCGAAGATCATCCGGGCCGACCGCGGCCGGGTCGCCCTGTCGGAGGTGCTCGACACCGGACTCTTCGACATGGCGGCGGCGGCGGGGCATCCCGGGTGGCTCGCGGAAGCCCCGGGCACGCACGTTCCGGAGACTGAGGAATACGGCATCTCGAGCAGGGTCTTCCAGAGCCGGCGGCCATTGCATCCGCAACGGTTCTGGGATTTCGTGACCGGGAAGGGCTTCAAGGGGGTGATCCGCTCGAAGGGATTTGTCTGGCTCGCCACGCGGCACGACTGGGCCGGTATCTGGTCGACCGCGGGGGTCGTCTCGAGCCTCCAGCCGGGAGGCACCTGGCTGGCAAGCGCACCCGAGGAGGAGTGGCCCGAGGATCTCGATCGCGAGGACGTCGAGGCCAGTTGGGAGGAGCCCTGGGGCGACCGTCGGCAGGAACTCGTCGTGATCGGGGCGAAACTCTCCGACCGACTGCTTGCCGGGCTGCAAGCCTGCTGCCTCACCGACGCGGAGATGGATCTCGGCCCCGACGGCTGGCTCGGTTTCGAGGATCCGTTTCCCGCCTGGCAGTTCGCCGTCGAAGAGGGGGAAGAAGCCGCCGAAGTCGGTGGCGAAGCCGACGGTCGTCATGACGAGGATACGGTGATCGACTGATCGCCGGCCGGGCTTCAACGAGCGAACCGTTCAACCGTTCCGCTTTTTGTGCAAGCCTGTTGCATGTGCAATTCAGTTGCGTTACACTGCCGTTCCGTTGTCCCAGAAACCCTTCTCCGGAGCCTCGCCATGCCTCTGTTCGCCCACCACGTTGAAATCAACCTCTTCGACCTGATCGTCATCGAGCCGGAGACCATGCCCGAACATGCCGTGCTCGTTGCGGTCTCGGCCGTCGGCATCGGCTTGCTGGTCTATGGCATCCGGGCCGCGGTCCGTGACGCCAGGGCATGGCTGGGCCGGCGACGCGAAATCGCGGCCGCATGACCTTTTTCTCCAAGAGGGCAGCCATGGCGAGTGTGTGCCGACCGGCGATCGAGGAGCCCCGCCCGGCCGTTCCCATCACGAAGCGCGCGGCCATCGCCCAGGTCGCCTGCTGCGTCGGCTGTTGCTGCGGCCGCACCGACCGCGGGTTCCCGGCCGTGCCGGTCGAGCGGCTCAAGGCTGTGTGGAAGGAGGAGAAGCTCAATCGCACCGTGCAACTCACCATCTCCGGCTGCCTCGGCCCCTGCGACATGGCCAACGTGATCCTCGTGATGACGGCGGCCGGCACCGAATGGTTCGGCGGCATCGACGACGAGGCTGTGTTCGAGGCCGTCATCGCCTGGGCCCGCGCATGCCAGGCTGCCCACGCGCTCCTGCCTCTCCCTCCGGTGATGGATGCCTGCCGTTTCAATCGTTTCACGGAGGTTGCCTGATGCTCGATGCGGGACGGCAGCAGCGGTCCGGTGCGGCCGTCACCGGGAAGGTGAGGCGCTGGGTCGAGGAGCAACTCGGCGTTGATGAGCCGATCACCGTCCTTGTCACGGAGCTTGCGTGCCATGAGCCCGGCTGCCCGCCGATCGAGACCGTGATCGCTTTCCTTGACGCGAGAGGTTCAAAAACCTGGAAGATCCCTTGTCCCGCGTCCGAACTGACGGCCGCCGACGTCGCCGCGGTGCTGGCCCGGCCGCCGATCGCCGTCGCTGAGCCGCATGGCCACCGCGATGGCTGCTGTGGCGTGCCGCAAAAGCCGCCGACGGGATCCGCCGTCTCCCCGTCTTCGCCTTGTCACCTTTCTTTTGAGGACCATCATGAGCACCGCTGAATCCTCCGCGACGAATACCTCCGTCCCGCCTGCCGCCGCGACGCCGCGGGTCCCGGTGACCGTGCTCACCGGGTTTCTTGGGGCCGGCAAGACCACGCTTCTGAACCGCATTCTCACCGAGCAGCACGGCCGGCGGATCGCCGTGATCGAGAACGAATTCGGCGAGGTGGGCGTGGACCATGAACTGGTCATCGGCGCGGAGGAAGAGATCTTCGAGATGAACAATGGCTGCATCTGCTGCACCGTCCGCGGCGACCTGATCCGCATTCTGGGCACGCTCATGAAGCGGCGGGACCGGTTCGACGCGATCTTGATCGAGACGACCGGCCTTGCCGACCCCGGTCCGGTCGCACAGACGTTCTTCGTGGACGACCAGAGGCAGGAAACGCTGCGACTCGACGGCATCGTCACGCTGGTGGACGCCCGGCACGTGATCGAGCAGCTCGGCCACAGCGAGGAGACATCGCAGCAGATCGCGTTCGCCGACGTGATTTTGATCAACAAGGTCGATCTCGTGGAGCCTGCCCAGCTCGATGCCATCGAGTCCAAGATCAAGCGGATGAACGCGGCCGCGAAGATCCATCGCACCCGCGACGCGGCCGTCGATCTCACCCACGTGCTCGACATCGGCGGCTTCAACCTCGACCGGGCGCTCGAGGTCGATCCAGCCTTCATGGAGCCGGAGTATCCCTTCGAATGGGGCGGGGTTTTCGACCTGCCC
>JBJTSM010000119.1:0-3727 GCA_046076685.1 Planctomycetia bacterium
AGTTGCGGCGCAGGCGGGCATGACGCCCGAGCAGATCTACGACGACGTCGCCGCCGCCGACCGGCACGTCGACTACCGCCGGCTCCTCGACGACCGGCGGATCGACGTGATCCTGATCGGCACGCCCGACCACTGGCATGCGAAGGCCCTGATCGACGCCGTGCAGGCGGGCAAGGATGTCTACTGCGAGAAGCCGCTCACGCTCACGATCGACGAGGGGAAGGAGATCCGCAAGGCCGTGGCCGCCTCGGGGCGGATCGTGCAGGTGGGATCCTGGCATCGCAGCGACCACCGGTTTCGCACGGCCGTCGAAATGGTGCGGCAGGGCCGGATCGGCAAGCTCGAGCGCGTGGATGTGGTGCTCGGCAAGAACGAGGTCGGCGGCCCGTTTCCGAGCTGGCCCGTGCCGGCCACGCTCGACTGGAACCGGTGGCAGGGGCAGACGCCCGACGTGCCCTACGTGCCCGAACGGTGCCACTTCAGCTTCCGCTGGTGGCAGGCCTATTCCGGCGGCGACCTCACCGACTGGGGGGCGCACCATGTCGACATCGCCCGCTGGGCGATCGGCGCGGAGCCGGTCGAGATCGACGGCAAGGCGACCTATCCGACCACGCCCGGCGGCTACGACGTGCCGATCGAGTATGCGGTGCGGTATCGCTTCGCCAACGGCGTGGCACTGACCGTCTCCGACACCGGCCGCAACGGCATCCTCTTCACCGGCAGCGAAGGACGGCTCTTCGTCAACCGGGGCACGCTCGCGGGCAAGCCGGTGGATGACCTCGAGGACAGGCCGCTGCCCCGCGAGGCGTTCACGCTCTACGACTTCGACAACCACGCGCGGCCCGAGCGGTCGGGCAAGATCGACGCCATCGTGAACCACATGGGCAACTTCTTCGACTGCGTGGCGGCCCGCCGGCAGCCGATCGCCGACGCGGAGAGCGGCCACCGCAGCGTGTCGGTCTGCCACCTTGGCAACATCTCCTGCCGGCTCGGCCGCCCGCTTGCCTGGGACCCTACCGCCGAACGGTTCGTGAACGACGCCGAAGCCGACGGCCTCCTCTCGCGTCCCCAACGCCCCGGCTTCGAGGTGAAGGCCTGACGACCATGATTCACCTCGACCCCCCCCATCCATCCAGAAGAACGTTTCTCGGCGCGGCGTCGGCCGCCGTCCTGTCGGCATGCAGCCGCCCCATCGCCGCCGCCCCTACCGACCGCTGGCAGCCGCGGTGGATCCTCTCCTCGGCGCTCTACGGGAATGTCCCGCTCGCGGAGGTCCTGCCCGAGGTGCGGAAGACCGGCGCGGCCACGATCGACCTCTGGCCCAAGCCCCATGGCACCCAGCGGGACGAGGTCGATGCCCTCGGCGTCGAGAAGGTGCGGGAACTGCTCGCCGCGGCCGACGTCGCGGTCGGTGGCATCGCCTGCTACATGGTGGGCCCTTTCAATCTGGCCGGTGAATTCGCGGTCGCCAGCAGGCTCGGCGCGAAAGAGCCCGTCCTCGTGACGATGGCTCCGGGCGACGGGAGCCTCGCGGGCGACGCCCTCACCGCCGCGACAACAGTGTTTCTCGAGAAGCTCCGGCCGAGCCTCGCCGCCGCCGAGGAGGCCGGGGGTGTGATCGCGATCGAGAATCACTCTCATTCCTTGCTCCAGACGCCGGATTCGATTCGGCGGTTCGCGGCACTCGCCACGCACGATTCACTTGGCATCGCGCTGGCCCCGCATCACCTGCCGCAGGAAGGCGAACTCGTCGCGGCGCTCGCCCGCGATCTGGGGCCGAAGCTGAAATTCGTCTACGCCCAGCAGCACGGCAAGGGCGCGAAGGAGAAGCTGCCGAAGGAGGACGAACTCCTGCAGCTGCCCGGCCGCGGCAAGCTCGACTTCGGTCCGCTCATGCGGCAGCTCGCAGCGATGCGGTTCGCGGGCCCGATCGAGATCTTCATGCACCCGGTGCCCCGCGGCGTGCCGATCCTCGGCTCGGTCGCGGAGATCACGGCCGAAGTGAACCGCGCCCGGGGTCACCTCGAAAGCCTGCTCGGCTCTTGAACGGGGACTGGCTCCGGCTGCGAAGCGGTCGGTGCCTGTCCCCCTAGTCCGGCAGCGGCACCTGCGTCGGGTGGCGGAGATAGGCGACCAAGTCGCGGACCTTCGCCTCCGAAAGCTGGTCGAGCAGCCCGTCGGGCATCGGCGAGCGATCGGTCGCGATGATCTCGTCGATCTCGTCGGCCGGGATCGTCACCCGCTCGGGCACGCCCTGCAGCGTGAGCACGCGGTCGTTGCGTTCGATCACCACGCCGGAGAGCACGCGGCCGTCGGCGAGCATCACCGTCGAGAGCCGCCAGTCGCGGTTCACCACGGCGCTCGGGTCGACGATGTTGTCGAGCAGGTAGCCGAGGTCGTGCCGGCCCGAGCCGGTGAGGTCGGGGCCGATCTGCCCCCCTTCCCCGTAGAGCCGATGGCAGCCGCCGCAGGTCTGCCGATAGACCACGCGGCCGGCCGCGAGGTCGCCGCCCGAGCCCGCGGGGCCGGCCAGCGTAGCCTTGAGCTCCGCGATCCGCCGCTGCTTGTCGGCCGGGCTCTCGCGGAGCTGGCCCCACGCGGCCGCGAGCCGCTCGGAGACCGCGGCGTCACCGAGCGCGTGGATCTGCCGGACGACCACGGCCGAGAGATCGCGGGGCTGCAGCTTCCCCGCGTCGATCGCGTCGAGCACGGCCGTCACGAACGACGGCCGCGACGCGAGCGCCGCGAAGATCGCCTCCCGGTTGGCACCGCCCGCTTTCCTCGCCGCCTCGACGAGCTTCGCGGCCACCGCCGGGTCGTCGAACACCGCGAGCCCCCTCGCCGCCTCGGCCTGGAGCTTCCGGTCCGCGAGCAATTGCTCGCAGACATCGCGGAGGTCGGGAGGCCGGGCCTCGATCAGCGTGGCGAGCGCCGTCTTTCGCGCGTCGGCCGCGGCCTGCGGATCGAGGGCCACACTGCGGACGGCCGCGATCGCCCGGCCGTCTCCGAAGACGACGGACAGCTCGTCGGCGAGCCGGCGGCAGCGCGATCGGGCCTCCCCCTCGGGCAGCGCGGCCACGCCAGCCACCACGCTCTGCCAGCTCCGCGGCATCGGCGCCTTCCGCCAGCCCGAGAGCCCCTCGGCAAGACCGGCGAGCGTGTCGGCGATCCGCTGCGGCCGTTCGGCGTCGGCTGTGGCGAGGCTCTCGGAGAGCAGCCGATCGATCGCGGCCGGAGCCGTTTCGATCAGGCCCGCGAGCCGGCGGGCGATGAGCCGGCGGGTGGTCGGCCAACGGCACTCGACCGCGAGATCGGCGAGCTCGAGCGGATCGACCTCGGCGACCGGAATGAGTCCATACCAGACGAGCAGCGGCAGGTTGTGGTCGTCGGCATCTTCGACCCGCCGCACGAGCGCGGCGGCCAGTTGCGGCCGCAGCGGCACGGGCAGCCGCTGGAGCGTGGAGGCCAGCGCGAGCCGCACGAGCCCGGAGGCATCGGTTGTGGCAAGCGCCGTGAAACGGCCGAGGAGCGTCTTCGCCCGCGCTGCGGTCGCGGCGGCGACGGCCGGCTCGACGGCCACCGGCCCCGCGGCGGCGTCGAGCGGCCAGGTTTCCGTGAGCAGCCGGATGGCCCAGGTGCGGACATGCTCGTCGGTGTGGACGAGGTGCGCCATCAGCCCCTCCTCGCCGATCGCCCCGGCGCGGTGCAGCATGAGCAGCGACCGCAC
>JBJTSM010000120.1:0-6529 GCA_046076685.1 Planctomycetia bacterium
ACGCGAACAGGTGACCAAGGGGCGGGAGAAGGGAAGCTGGGATCCCGCACTCGACAAGTGGGGGCACATCGGCGGCCGGCTGTTCGCGACGTGCTTCTGCACCTACATGCTCGAGGCCTACTATCGGCAGCTGCCGCTCTATTCGGCCGACGCCGCCCACGAGCCCAGGTGAGGCTCGTTCGGTCGGGCGTGAGGGCGTTTTTCGGAGGTGGCCCGTGTTTGGGGCGCGATCCCCCGGCTTGCGCCGGGGGCTTTTATTGAGCGGTTCGTAGACGCCGGGGGGGTGTTGAACCGGCCGTTGATGAGATGCCGGGGGGGTATTGAGCCGGCCGTTGACGAGATGCCGGGGGCTCTTTTTGCAGCCCGCTCATACAAGCCCGGAGCGCGAGCGACGGGATTCTGCGACAAGCCGTACCAGGGTCAGCCGCCGACGGAGCCTCCCCACTGGCGGATCGCCTCGTAGGCCACGATCGCGGCGCAGTTCGAGAGGTTAAGGCTCCGCACCTGCGGCCGGGCGGGGATGCTCAGGAGTCGGTCGGCGTGGGCCTCCAGCAGCGACTGCGGCAGGCCGCGGGCCTCGTTGCCGAACACGAGCACGTCTCCCCGCCGGTAGACCACCTCCGTGTAGCTCCGCGGGGCCGGCGTCTCGATGAGCCAGGTCGGCTGGCGGCCGATGGCGGAGAGCGCCGCCAGCAGGTGGTCCCACGAATCGACCGCCTCCCACTCGAGGTTGTCCCAGTAGTCGAGGCCGGCACGGCGGAGGTAGTAGTCGTCGAGCTTGAAGCCGAGCGGCCGCACGAGCCACATCTTGGCGCCGATGGCCACGCAGGTCCGCCCGACGTTGCCGGCGTTGGGTGGAATCTCGGGCTCGTGCAGGACGATATGGAGGGCGGGGTCGTAACGCATCGGAGCGGCGGAAAGGCGGGTTCGCCGGGGGGCGGCGGTCTGCTATGGTTGAAGGGTCGGAAGCCGTGAGAAACCAGCCGCAAACAGTGTCGCCGGAGAGGATGCCGTGGTCGAGTTGAAGCGAAATCCAACGCGGGCCGTGCGGATCGGCAGCATCACGATCGGGGCCGGGCACCCCATCGCCGCCCAGAGCATGACGGCCACCCACACGACCGACGTGGCGGCCACGCTCGAGCAGGCCAACGCCCTGCACGCCGCCGGGGCGGGCGTGGTGCGGATCGCCGTCGACAGCAAGAAAGACGCCGCGGCCCTGCCCGCCATCCGCGCCGGCACGCAGGCGAACCTGGCCATCGACCTCCAGGAAAACTACCGGCTGGCCGTCGACGTGGCGCCGCACGTCGACAAGCTGCGGTACAACCCCGGCCATCTCTACCACCACGAGCCGACGAAGCCCTGGCAGGACAAGGTGCGGTTCATCGCCGACGTGGCCGCGGCCAACGACTGCGCCCTGCGGGTGGGCGTGAACTGCGGCAGCGTCGATCCCGCCAAGAAGGAAAAGTTCGCCGAGGACGATTCGATCGGGCCGATGCTGGCAAGCGCCCTCGAACACTGCGAACTGCTCGATGCGATCGGCTTCACGCGGTACGCCGTCTCGCTCAAGGACTCCGATCCGAGGAAGGTGATCGACGTCAACCGCCGGTTCGCCGAAGCCCGACCCGACGTGCCGCTGCACCTGGGGGTGACCGAGGCCGGCATGCCGCCCGACGGCATCATCAAGACGCGGATCGCCTTCGAGCAGCTCATCAGCCGCGGGATCGGCGACACCGTGCGGGTGTCGCTCACGGTGCCCAACGCCGACAAGCCGCAGGAGATCGCGGCCGCCCATGCGATCCTGGCCGACATCGCGGCGGGGCGGGTGCGGAGCGTCGTCGATTACGGGCTCAGTTCGCTCAACATCATCAGCTGCCCGAGCTGCTCGCGGGTGGAGAACGAGGCCTTCATCGAACTGGCCAAGCAGGTCAAGGAGATGACGGCCTATGCGAAAGACCACGCCATCACGATCGCCGTGATGGGCTGCCGCGTGAACGGGCCGGGCGAGACCGACGACGCCGACCTCGGCCTCTGGTGTGGCCCGACCCACGTGAACCTCAAGCGCCGCTCGGCCGAGCTTGGCGCCTTCCCCTACGACGCGATCCTGCCGCGGCTCCGCGAGGAGCTCGACCGGCTGATCGCCGCCCGAGCCTGACATGACGCACGCCGCCTCGCTCCCCATCGTCGATCCCTCCTCCACGGCCGCCGCCTGCGGCAGCGGGCCGTCGGTGCTGGCCGCACCGCAGCCGGTCGACCGGGCCACCTGCCGCGGCACGTTTTCGATGGTGAGCCTCGGGTGCCCCAAGAACCTCGTCGACAGCGAGCGGATGCTCGGCCTGCTCCGCGAGGACGGCTGGCAGCTCGTGGGCGAGCCGCGGGGATCCGACCTCGTGGTCGTGAACACGTGCGCCTTCATCGACGCCTCCCGCCAGGAGTCGTACGCGGCGATCAATGAGATGCTCGACCTCAAGCGGTCGGGCGGCACCCGCGGCGTGATCGTGGCCGGCTGCCTGGCCGAACGGCAGAAGGAATCGCTGCTCACCGAGCTGCCCGGCGTGGACGCCGTGATCGGTGTCTTCTCCCGCGACGAGATCGCCCGCGCGGCGGAGCGGCTCATCGGCGGCCTCGGCGACCAGCGCAGCCTCTTCCGGCCGGCGCCCGCCCGGGCCCTCGACGACTCCGGCCGCATGCGGGTCACGCCGCGGCACATGGCCTACCTCAAGATCTCCGAGGGCTGCGACCGCACCTGCACGTTCTGCGCGATCCCGAAGATGCGGGGCAAGCATGCCACCAAGCCGATCGAAGAGGTCGTCCGCGAGGCGCGGGAGCTGGCGGCCGACGGCGTGAAGGAGCTGGTGATCGTCGCCCAGGACACGACCTACTACGGGATGGATCTCTACGGCGAGCCGCGGCTGGTGGAGCTGCTCGGGGAACTCGAGCGGATCGACGGCATCGAATGGATCCGGCTCATGTATCTCTACCCGATCCACTTCACCGACCGGCTCGTCGACACGATCGCGGCGAGCCCGAAGATCATTCCCTACCTCGACATGCCGCTCCAGCACGCCAGCGACCCGGTGCTCAAGCGGATGCAGCGCCGCGTGGCCCGCGGGCCCACGGAAGAGCTGCTCGCCAAGCTGCGGAGCCGGATCCCGGGGCTCGTGCTGCGGACGACGTTCATCACGGGGTTTCCCGGCGAGACCCGCGAACAGTTCGAGGAGCTGCTCGCCTTCGCGAGCCGGTGGCGGTTCGAGCGGGTGGGGGTGTTCACCTATTCGCTCGAGTCCGACACGCCGGCCGCCCGGCTCGACGGGCATCTGCCCGAGGAGGAGAAGCAGGCGCGGCGGGGCGAACTGATGGAGGTGCAGCAGGCGATCGCCCACGAGCACGCGCGGCGGCAGGTGGGCCGGGTGCTCGACGTGATCATCGACCGGCAGAGCGACGAGCGGGAGGACGTGTGGATCGGACGGACGCAGGCCGACGCGCCCGACATCGACTGCGTCGTCTACGTCACCGCCCCGGGCAGTTCGGCGGCACGGCCGCTGACGGGCCGGATCCTGCCGGTGGAGATCGTGGCCTCGAGCGGCTACGACCTCGCGGGCGTGCCCGATGAGACGTGATGCTGATCCGCTGAACCGTGTCTGGACCGTGCCGAACATGCTGTCGGCGGCGCGGCTGCTTCTGGCGATCGTGCTCTTCGGCGTGATCGAGCAGGAGCGGTATGCCGCGGCGACGGTGCTCTTCCTCGTGGCTGCCTCCACCGACTGGGTCGATGGCTGGTGGGCCAGGCGGTTCGGGCAGGTGAGCCGGCTCGGCAGGATCTTCGATCCGCTCGTCGACAAGGTGATCGTCTGCGGCGGTTTCATTCTGCTGGCGGCACGGGGCGGCGGGTCGGCGATCCTGCCGTGGATGGCGGTCGTGGTCGTCGTGCGGGAGTTGGTGGTTACGGCCATCCGCGCGGAGATGGAGCGCACCGGGCACGATTTCTCGGCGGCGTTTTCCGGGAAGCTGAAGATGGTGCTGCAGTGCGCGGCGATCGCGCTGGAACTCGCCACGCGGGCCGCTCCCGACCGCACGGTCGCCGGCGTGGGGCTCGGATCGCTTGCCTCGTGGTCGGCGTGGGCTGCGGTGGCGACCACGGTCTGGTCGGGCGCGGAGTATCTGGTGGCGGCCCGCGGCATGCTCACCACACCGGAGGGCGGAGATGGAGATCGAGATCCCTGACGTGGCCCTCGGCCAGCCAGCCACAGAGGAGATGCTCGCCGTCTGGCTCGTGGCCGGCTGCTGCTTCGCCGTGAGCCTGGCGGTGGCGTGGCTCGCGCTGCGGCGGTACCGGCAGGGGCTGCCGGTGGTCGAGCGGCGGCCGCACGACGGCGTGCCGTGGGGCGGTGCCGAGGTCGCCGCGGCGGCGCTTGCGTTTCTCGGGCTGCAGGTGCTCGCCGCGGAGATGCTGCCGGCCGAGGCGTCGCTGCACGCCCGGCTCGTGGCCGGCAGCATCGCGATGCTCACGGCGACCGCCGTCTCCGTCGCGCACCTCTGGCCGCGGTCGAAGGACTGGGGCGTGCTGGGATTCGGGCTCGGCCGGCTCGGAGACGACCTGCGTCTGGCCGTGGCCGGCCTGGGCCTCATGCTCGCGCCGCTCCTGGGGCTGGCGGCCGTGCTCGACCGCGTGGAGCCCTATCGCCATGCGATCGTCGATTTTCTCACGGCCCATCGCGATCCGGTGTCGATCGGCCTGGTAATGTTCGCGGCCGTCGTGGCGGCGCCGGTCGCTGAGGAGTTTCTCTTTCGGAAGGTGCTGCAGGGCTGGCTCGAGGCGTGGTTCGAGCCGATCGAGCCGGCCTGGGGCGGCAGGGCGGCGATCGTGCTCTCGAGCCTGGCCTTCGCGGCCGCCCACGTGGGGCAGGGGCTTGCCTGGGTGCCGCTCTTCTTCTTCGGGCTCGTGGTCGGCTACCTGGCCCGGCAGACCGGCTCCATCGTGCCGGGGATCATCCTGCACGGCCTTTTCAATGCCGTCAGCGTGGGGCTCGTGCTGCTCCAGGCAGCGGCCCCCGGCGAGGGGGGTGGCGGCAAGGCCTCTCCAGTGTGACGCCCGGTGAATCCCGACCGGCCCGGGAACCGATCTGGTTCAACAGCCCGCCATTCGCGAGAATTCGGGCCTGTGGCGCAGGGACGTGCCGCAGCAGTCAGGGACTCCAGGCCGATGCCCCGTTCAACCGCCGACCGGATCCTCGATTTAGTGGCGTATGCGGCCGTGCGGGTGGCGATCTGCGTGATCCAGTCACTGCCGCGGAGCCTCTGCGAGCGATTCGCGCGGGCGTCGTCCGACCTGCTCGCCAACCGGGTGAAGATCCGCCGACGCGTGGTCCGCGACAACCTTCGGCAGGCCTTCCCGGAGTGGACGCCCGAGCAGAGCCGCGAGGCGGCCCGCGGCATGTGGGAGCACCTGCTGCTCATGGTGGTCGAGATCGCCCACGCCGATCGGGTGATCCGCAAGACCACCTGGCGAAAGCACCTGCGAATTCACGGGATGGAGCGGCTCGTGCGGGAACTCTGGGCCGACCGACCGAAGGTGATTCTCTCGGGCCACTACGGCAACTTCGAACTGGCGGCGTATCTCTTCGGAGTATTCGGGTTTCGCATCTATTCGGTGGCCCGCGTGCTCGACAATCCGCTGCTCGACCGGTTCGTGACGCGGTTTCGCGAGTCGCGCGGGCAGGTGATCCTGCCGAAGAAGGGGAGCGCGCCCGACGTGGCCCTCGTGCTCGAAGACAACGGCGCGATCGGGCTGCTCGGCGACCAGGCGGCCGGGCCCAAGGGCTGCTGGGTCGACTTCTTCGGCCGGCCGGCCAGCGTGCACAAGGCGATCGGCGTCTTCTCGCTCTCCTCGTCGGCCCCGATGCTCGTCTGCTCGGCCACCCGACGGCGGGGACTCTTCGACTACGACCTGCGGCTGGAAGGGGTGGCCGATCCGGCGGTCGGCGGCCCGGAAACGGCCGACCTCAAGGCGATTTCCCAGTGGTACACGTCGCTGCTCGAGCGGGCGATCCGCCGCGAGCCGGCGCAGTATTGGTGGGTGCACCGTCGATGGCGTGGGGAGCCGGCAAAGGCTACAGTGGCACGGGCCGCCGCGTGACCGCCGACCGCTCTGGCGCTGCGACCCGCGCCGATCGGCCCCCGCGACTCCCTCCCTCCCGCGTCCGACGTTGCCTGTGACGTTGCCTGCCATGACCGACTGGATCGCGATCGCCGATGTCCGCGACTGCCCACCCGGCAGGAGCATCGAGCGGCTGGCCGGCGACCGGATGGTGGCGATCGCGAATGTCGAGGGCACCTTCCATGCCATCGACGGGCTCTGTCCACATCAGGGTGGGCCGCTCGGCACCGGGGCGCTCTGCGGCACGGTGCTCACCTGTCCCTGGCACGGCTGGCAGTTCGACGTCGTCACCGGCCGGCACGGCCTGAGCCCCACGGTGCGGCAGCAGGTGCACGAGATTCGCGAGGAGGCGGGCCGGCTCTACGTGCGGCTGGC
>JBJTSM010000121.1:0-8050 GCA_046076685.1 Planctomycetia bacterium
CCCGCTTGAGGAAGCCGCCGGGGAACTTGCCGGCGGCGGCCACCCGCTCCCGGTAGTCGCAGGTCAGCGGAAAGAAGTCGATGCCGGGCCGCGGCGCGCCGGTGGCCGTCGCCACGAGCACCCGGGTGTCGCCGTAACCGACGAGCACGCTGCCTGCGGCCTGCTTGGCCAAAAAGCCGGTTTCGATGAAGAGGACCTGCTCGCCGACCTGACGTTCAACGCGTTGTTTCATGATTGTTTCCTTGGTCTTTCCTTCCCTTGGCGTCCGGGAACACTTCCCGGGAACCGGCCCATGACGCGGGCCGCGCTTCAGAAATCACAGTTCGAGATGGTGAATGGCGCATGGTCCGCCGACCGATGCCACCCATCCCGTGCTGCGCCGGGCCACTGAAGGCCCGAGCGGAACCACGAAAAAGGGCACCACTGGAAGGCAACCACACCAATCAATGCCGCACGCCGACGGGCGACAGGCAGAAGGCCTACTTGCGGATCTCCAACCGTCGGATGACGTCGAGATACCGCTGCGGAGCGACTCGCTTGAGATAATCAAGAAGCTGACGCCGACGGCTCACCATCATGAGCAAGCCACGGCGACTGGCAAAATCCTTGGAATGCTTCTTGAAGTGTTCCGTGAGATGCGAAATCCGCCCCGTCAACAGGGCGATCTGAATCTCGGCTGAACCGGTGTCGGCAGTCCCTCGCCGATACGCACCGATCAGTTCCTTCTTGCGTTCTTTTGTAAGCGTCATCGAGCCTGAATCCACCCGTCCACGGGCGACATTGATTGTTGAAATACGGTTTCGTTAGGCGAAGTGTATCGAGCGGCCGGCGGATTGCAACAGCAGCCGCCAAACCGGCCTCGCAGGCCTTATTTTGCGGTCGTTCCCTGGCCGCTGCGGCCGTAGGGCGTGTGCACCACGTTCCAGGCCAGCCCGAGTTTCTCGAGTGCCAGGATGCCCCAGTAGGTGACGTCCACCTCCCACCAGCGATGCCCGTGCTTGGCCATCCGCTGATAGGCGTGGTGGTTGTTGTGCCAGCCCTCGCCGAACGCGAGCAGGCCCACCCACCAGAGATTCCGCGAGTCGTCGGTGGTCTCGTAGTTGCGATAGCCCCACATGTGGGTCGCCGAGTTCACCAGCCACGTCACGTGGAACACGATCACCATGCGGAGGGCGAGGCCCCACACCAGCCAGGAGGCGCCCAGCCGCGGTCCGCCCAGCCACCAGCCCCCGGCCAGCAGGGCGGCGCCGATGAGGACGTGCCACAGCAGAAACGTGTTTTGCAGGAAATGCAGCCCCCGGTCGCGATCGAGATCGGGAGCCCAGCGGGTGATGTGGGCCGCCAACTCGCCCGGCGTACGCCTCGGGAACATCCAGAGCATGTGGGCCCAGAAACCGCCGTCTCGCGGCGTGTGGGGATCGCCGTCCTGATCGCTGAACGCGTGATGCTTTCGGTGGTTGGCCACCCAGAGCAGGGCCGAGCCCTCTCCTGAAACACCCCCCAGCCACGCGAACAGCAGCCGCACCGGTCGGGAAGTCGAAAAACTGCCGTGGGTGAGGAGCCGGTGATAGCCCATGCACACCCCCAGACTGCCGGTCACCCAGTAGAGCGCCAGGCAGATCGCCAGCCCGGACCATGAAAAACAGAACGGCGCGGCAAGCGCCGTCAGATGCACGCCAACGATCCAGATCAGGACGGGCCAGTCGATGCCCGCCACCGCGCCGACCCCATCCTGACGAGGCTCCGCGGCAAGGCCGGCAGCTTGGGCCAGCGAGTCGCCCTCCCGAGGATCGTGAATCGCCGAGCGGCCGAATTCGAGACCGTCACCATCGATGGGGCTGAGAGCGACCTGGTCCGCGGCAGCAGCCGACTGGTTTCCAAGGCCTTCGGCAGTTTTCGCATGGCGGTGCTTACGGCCATGCGGGTGACGATGCAGGGTGGGGGAGGAGGGCGTCATCGGTTCCTTTCGAGAGGCCACACGGTCATCCTGCCGTGAACACTCGTCACATCACTGGTGGCATGCATGGGCATACCCCAGACGACAGTTCGAGCGAATCGCGGGGGCCGGCACTCCGCCGACGCGGCATACTGTGACGTATTTCGTCAGACTTGCCAGCCGCGACGGTCAGGCGACCGTCCGCCCCATGTCAAAAATGGGTCAAAATTCCTTCCGCCGCAGCGGCCGCCCCGCCTGATCGGGTGGGCTGCGGGAAGCGTCGGCAGCGTCAGCCTCGCCGGAAGCGGCCGGCAGAGCCGGGCGGGCGACGGCCTGGCCCGGGGAGTCGATCGCAAAACAGTCGATCAGCCAGGCCGTGATCCTGGCGGCGGGCACCGCGGCTGAACCGGGGGGAGCCAGCAGCCACGCCATGCGATCGAGCGGCACCGCCACCTGCGGCTCATCCAGCATCGACAGCCCCTGAACCTTTGCCAGGCAGCCGTCCCGGCCGGCTTCCGCGCGGAGATCGATGGTGCCATTTTCGATGCGCAGGCGACCCGACAGATCGTCGAAGCTCCGCACCTCGTCCCGCGCCAGCGAGCGAAAGGCGGGCCCCGGGCGGCAGCCCAGCACGGATACGCACGCGTCGAGCAGCCGCTGGCCGACGCGGCCGCGGGAGACGGCCCACCGGCATTCGCATGCCACGACCCTCCCGCGATCCCATGCGAGCCGCTCGATCGCGAGCACCGCCTCGCCCGACAGCCGGTGCGGCAGGTGCCGGCTGACCGCCGCGAGATCGATCTGCTCGCCGCGGATGTGCGCCGAGCCGCTCGAAACCCCGCCGTCGATCACGGCCGAGATGTCTCCGCTCACGGCGGCTGCTTCGCCCCAGGGCAGCGTTTCGGAGTCGAGGCCCGCGAGCGCCTCGAGTACGGCGATCGGTACCGGTTCGGCGACGCTCGCGTGCACCTCCATCACGGCCGCGTTGGTCGCCTCCGCGCCGCCGGCGACCACGCGGACTTCGTCGGGCGTGCCGCCGCCAATGCCGCCCCGGCTCACGCGCACGGCGCGGGAACCGTTGGCCGCGACACACTCGATGCGCAGTCTGCCGGCGCCGCCGTGCGCCGGCGCCTGCGCGCGCGGTCGCCACGAAAAATCCTCCACGTCGATGACGCAGTCCACCGGAAACCGCACCGCCTGCCGCAGCCACTCCCGCGCCAGGTCGGCCAGCGTGCGGGCAAGTTCCGGCGTGCAGTCGAGCCTTTCGAGCGTGAGCCGCAGTTCGCGCGGCGACGATTCGACCTCGATCGCGGGAACCGACAGCAAGACGCCGCCCGCCGACGACGAGAGCCGGCAGTCCCGCAGCCGCAGGCCGTCGGGCCGCAGGTGCTCGACGCTGCCGATGTCGAGCGGCAGGCCGATCACCCGCTCGAAGCGGCGCTCGAGGGCGTCGCGATAGCCGGCGGAATGCCGCACGGCGGCCCAGCCGATCAGGCCGGCGCAGGGGAGCACCCCCAGCAGCACGAACAGTGCGCGGGCCATCCGAATCCGTGCCGTCGATCGCTCGATGAACATCCCTGTTCCTCGCCGCCCGCCATCGCGGGCGTCAGCGTTGCCGGGCGAGATCGTGATACAGCCGCCACCGCGCCTGCATCTCCTCGACTCTGTCGCCGCCGAACTTGTCCACGAGAGCCGCCGCCACCTCGAAGGCCACGACATTCTCCACGATCACGCTGCAGGCGCTGACCGCGCAGACGTCGCTCCGCTCGTAGGCGGCTTCTTCGGGCTCCTTGGTCCTAAGGTTCACCGACTCCAGCGGCTTCCGCAGCGTGCTGATCGGCTTCATGGCCGCCCGCACCACGAGCGGCTGGCCGTTGGTGATGCCGGCCTCGAGACCGCCGGCGTTGTTGGTGGGCCGGGTGAAGCCCAGCTGCGTGCCCGCACGGGCCGCCGGGTCGTAGTGGATCGGGTCGTGCACCTCGGAGCCGCGGCGCCTGGCCGCCTCGAATCCCATGCCGATCTCGACCCCCTTGATCGCCTGCACGGCCATCACGGCCTGCGCCAGGCGGCCGTCGAGTTTGCGGTCCCACTGGGCATGCGTGCCCAGGCCGATGGGCAGCCCGTCGACCCGCACTTCCACCACGCCGCCGAGCGTGTCCCCTTCCTTGCCGACGCGGTCGATGAGCGTGGTCACTTCCGCATCAGCCTCGGGATGAAGCGAATAGATGGCGCTTGCATCACGGTGGGCCCGCAGTTCCGGCAGCGTGCCGGCGCGGTCGCCCAACACCACGCCGCCGAGTTCCGTCACCCAGCCTGCCACCTCGATGCCGAAGAGGGCGAGCAGTTGCCGGGCGAGAGCCCCCGCGGCCACGCGGGCGGCGGTCTCCCGGGCGCTCGCCCGTTCGAGCACCGCGCGGACTCCGCCCAGATGCTTGATCGAACCGGGCAGGTCGGCGTGCCCCGGACGCGGCCGATCGACATCTTCCAGCTTCTCGAGCTTCGCATCCTTGTTGACGACCTCGAGTGCCAGCGGGCTGCCGAGCGTGGTGCCATGCCAGAGCCCGGAGAGAAACCGCACGGCGTCGGTCTCGATGCGTTGTCGGCCACCGCGGCCGTAGCCCCCTTGGCGGCGCACGAGTTCCGCGTCGATCAATCCCTTGTCGACCGCCATCCCGGCGGGAAAGCCGTCGACAAGGGCGATGAGAGCGGGGCCGTGTGATTCTCCGGCGGTCCAATAACGCAGCATGGGGTGGGTTCTAGAGGAAGGTTGCGGAAGACACTGCCGGGCCGGCGACCGGCTCACAGTCTAATTTCGGCAATCAGCCCACCCTAGCCCAGAAAGCCGACCGGGAACCGCGGAAAAGAGCGGCGTCATGGGAGCCGGCCGGTGAGCAGCCGGCAGGCCTCCAGGTATTTTTCCCGGGTCTTTGCGACGACGTCGGCGGGGAGGGCAGGGGGGGTGCTCGATTTGTCCCAGCCGCTCGCTTCGAGCCAGTCCCGCACGAACTGCTTGTCGAAGGAGTCGGGCACGCGGCCGGGGGCGATCGCGTCGGCCGGCCAGAAGCGGGAACTGTCGGGGGTGAGCACCTCGTCGACCAGGATCAGCGAACCGTCGGCGAGGCGGCCCCATTCGAACTTCGTGTCGGCGACCACGATCCCACAGGAGGCGGCATGGTCGGCCCCGCGGCGGAACACGTCGAGGCTCTTCTCGCGGAGCGTCGTCGCCAACTCGAGGCCGATGCGGTCGGCCATCGTCTCGAACGACACGTTCTCGTCGTGACCGGTCACGGCCTTGGTCGCCGGCGTGAAGATCGGCTCGGGCAACCGCGACCCGGGCCCGAGGCCTTCCGGCAGCCGCACGCCGCAGACGGTGCCCGAACGCCGGTATTCGGCCAGGCCGGAGCCGGCCAGCCAGCCGCGGACCACACACTCGAACGGCACCACCTCCGCCTGCCGCACGAGCATGCTGCGGCCGCGGATCAGGTCGCGATCAACCGAGCCTGGCAGGCCCATCGAATCGACGTCGGTCGTGAGCAGATGATGGGCCTGAGGCCGCGGCCCGGAGGCGAGCCAGCCGAACCAGAAGGCCGAGATCGTGGTGAGCACCTTCCCCTTGTCGGGAATCGGGGTGGGCAGGATCCAGTCGAAGGCACTGATGCGGTCGGTGCTGACGATGAGCATCGCGGGGCCGAAGGCCGAGCCGTCCAGGCGATAGCAATCGCGAACCTTCCCGCGGTAGAGCGGGACGATGCCGAGATTCGTTTCGGTGACGGAGGTCGGTGCCATGGTGGATTTTGTAGGGCAAATTTCGGCCACGTCCAGTTCCAGATCTGTTTCCGGCGGACTTTGTTCACGAAAAACATCGCCCGGCGCGTTTCACATCAAAGCCCCCGGCGCAAGGCGGGGGATCGCGTATCGGTCGGCGCACCATCCCGTCGCTCGCGCTCCGGGCTTGTATGGGGAGGCGCAAGCCCGGGATCGCGCATCGGTCGGCGCACCATCCCGTCGCTTGCGCTCCGGGCTTGTATGGGAGCCGGCGCGTTTCATATCAAAGCCCCCGGCGCAAGCCGGGGGATAGTCGCCCGCTTCCAGGGATCCAATGCGGCCTGCGAGGTCACGCTAGCAGAAGTCGCGGGACATTCTCGGCAGTTCGGCGAGGGCGAACGGCTCGAGGCTCGTCGCCAGGATATGCACGACCTGGCCGCGGCGTTGGACTCTTCCGTGCACGACGAGCACCGCGGCGCGGCGGACGGCATGGTCGGCCGCCTCCCAGACGTCGGGCCGCACCACGATGTTGGCCGCCCCCGATTCATCCTCGATGGTCAGGAAGATCATCCCTCCGGCCGTGGCCGGCCGCTGCTTCGTGAGCACGATGCCGGCCACCCGCACCCGCCGGCCCTCCGGTGCCGCCACCGCCTCGCCGGCGGTGACGATGCCCCGCGACGCAAGCTCGCCACGCTGGAAGCAGAGTGGATGGTCCCGCAGGGAGAGGCCGGCGGTGCGATAGTCGGCGATCACCTCCTCCTGCCGCGTCATCCCGGGCAGGCCGAGATCCTCCTCGTCATCGTCGTCGTCACCGATCCCCTGCAGCAGCGGCCGCTGCTGCGGGCTGTCGAAGCACCGCATCGCCTCCCAGACGGCCCGCCGCCGATCGAGCCCCAGCGATTCGAGCGCTCCGGCACGCGCCAGGTGCAAGAGTGCCTCGCGATCGAGCTGCGCCCGCCGGGCCAGTTCGTGCGGCAGCCTGAACGGGCCGGCCCGCCGCGCCTCCTCGATCCGCCGGCCCGCCGCCTCCCCCAGGCCATACACCTGCGACAGCCCCAGCCGGATGGCCGGCCGCCGGCCGCCTCGCCCCTCCGCTTCCAGCCGCGCCAGCCAGCCACTGGCATTCACGTCGACCGGCAGCACCTTCACGCCATGCTCCTTGGCATCGCGCACGAGCTGCGCCGGCGCATAAAACCCCATCGGCTGGCTGCCGAGCAGGGCGGCCGTGAAGGCGGCCGGATGATGCCGCTTGAGCCACGCCGACACGTAGACCAACAGCGCGAAACTCGCCGCGTGCGACTCCGGAAACCCGTATTCGCCGAAGCCGCGGATCTGCTGAAACACCTGCTCCGCAAACAGCCGGGAGAGGCCGCGGCTGCGCATGCCATCGACCAGTTTCCGGCGAAACTCGTCGATCACCCCCGGCCGACGCCAGGCCCCCATGGCGCGGCGGAGCTGATCGGCCTCGCCGGGCGTGAAGCCCGCCGCCACCACGGCCAGCCGCATCGCCTGCTCCTGGAAGAGCGGCACGCCGAGCGTCTTCTCGAGCACCGCGCGAATGGCCTCGCTGGGAAACGTCACCGGCTCCTCTCCTGCACGGCGGCGGAGATAAGGGTGCACCATGTCTCCCTGGATCGGTCCTGGCCGCACGATCGCCACCTCGATCACGAGATCGTAGAAGCAGGCCGGCTTCAGCCGGGGCAGCATGCTCATCTGCGCCCGGCTCTCGATCTGAAACACTCCCACCGTGTCGGCCCGCGAGATCATCTCGTAAACGGCCGGGTCTTCGGCCGGCACCGTGGCCAGCGTCAACGCGGGCCCGCCCGCCGACTCGATCAGGTCGAACGCGCGGTGGAGGCAGGAGAGCATGCCGAGTGCCAGGCAATCGACCTTGAGAATGCCCAGCTCGTCGAGGTCGTTCTTGTCCCACTGCAGCACGGTGCGGCCGTCCATCGCGGCGGGCTGGATCGGCACGAGATCGCACAGGTCGCCCCGCGTCATCACCATGCCCCCCACGTGCTGCCCCAGGTGGCGGGGAAAGCCCACGAGCTGGCCGACGAGCGTGGTGAGTCGCGTGCAGGTGTCGTCGGCGGGATCGAGGCCCGCCTCGGACAGCCGCTGCGGCAATTCCTCCACGCCGTCCCCCACGTCAAGCACGCCGGCGATCTTCTCGACGCGATCGAGCGAGAGCCCGAGCGCCTTGGCGATGTCCCGCACGGCCGACCGCAGCCGATAGGAGATCACCTCGGCCGTCATCGCCGCCCGGTGGCGGCCGTAGGTTTCATAGACATACTGGATCACCTCCTCGCGGCGCGTGTGTTCGAAGTCGATGTCGATGTCGGGCGCCTC
>JBJTSM010000122.1:0-6279 GCA_046076685.1 Planctomycetia bacterium
GCATCCGCCAACGAGCCCTCCTGATGCGCGGCGAACCGACGATCACGAGCGCACCGGGTCGCGGCACCACCGTCACCGTCACCCTGCCGACCGACGGCTGATCATCCGGTCCGTTCAGGCCGCCTTGCGGAGGCCGTCGCGGGACTGGTCGAGCGAGCGGCCGCGCCGGCGACGACTCGGGGCCGCTGCGATCGGCGACGCCTTCGATTCGAGGATCGTGGCCGGCTGCGGCGCATCCCGCTGCACGCTGAGCCGTTCCCGCAGCGACTGGGCCAGGGCGGTGCCCAGGTCTTCCCCCTGGTGCCGCGTGCCCACGTCCTCCACGGCGTCGGCCAACCCCAGCACGACCGCCTGCCTCACACCTTCCCGCAGCCAATGAAAAAAGCTCATGGTCAAACTCCCCCCTTCTCTTGCCAGATTCGCGGACACGCACGGTCGTGCCATGGAAACCGGGATTGCCGGCCATTCCGTGGCTGCCAGTGGTATCGACCGCTCACGCCTTCGGCTGCACGGACGGCCTGCCGCGGACGGCCCTCGGACTCTGGGCAGACTCTGCCGGCCGCCGCTCGGCCGCCAGGCGGCCGACGCAGACCAGGCACATGTCATCGCTGCGGATCTGGCCGGCCGAATGTCGCTCGACGTCCGCCAGCAGCCGGCGGCCCACCTCGCCGGCGGCGCCGCCCCGCTCCGCGAGCACCTTCTCGATCCGCTCGAGGCCGTAGAGCCGCTGCTCGTGATCCAAGGCCTCGCTGATCCCGTCGGTGTAGAAGACGAGCGTGCTGCCGGCCGCCAGGTCCAACTCGCAGGCCTTGTACCCGCGGGTGGCATCGAGCCCGAGCGGCAGGCAGCCCAGATCGGTGCCGACGGTCCGCACCCGGCCCGATGCCTCGCGGAGAAACACCGGCAGATGCCCCGCGCTCACGAGCGTGACGTGGTGCGACCGCGGGTCGAGCACCGCGACCACCATGCTCGCGAATCGATCGTCCCAGCCGCCCCGCAGAAAGCTCTCGTTGATCAGCGACACGGCCTTGGCAAGGTCCCGCTCGCTGGCGAGGCAATAGCGCACGTCGGCCGAAAGCGCCGCCATCACCAGCGCGGCCGACACGCCCTTGCCGGACACGTCGGCCAGCACGAACGCCATCCTGCCGTCCGACAGCGGCACGTAGGCGAAAAAATCCCCCCCCACGTGCTGGGCCGGCTCGTAGAAGTCGAACACCTCGTAGCCTACGATCTCAGGCGGCTTCGTCGGCAACAGCCCCTGCTGCACGCGGTGGGCGAGTTCCAGGTCGCGTTTGATCTGCTCCTGCTGCACGCGGCGGTCGTGGGCCACGGCCTGCTCCACGGCCTGTGCCGCCTGCCCGGCGATTCCGGCCAGCACCTCGAGGTCGGCCTGGTCGAAGCCATTGCGTACGTCGAGCGAATCGACGTGGATGACACCGAGCACGTTGCCGTCGCCGCCGAGGAACGGCACGCACATCACCGACCTGATGCGGCAATCGACGACGCTTTCGCTGGCGTTGAAGCGGGTGTCGGTGGCGGCGTCGGCCGAAAGGATCGCCCGCCGCGACTGCACCACCCGATCGATCAGCGACAGGCTGATCCGAAGCGGCCCGCCCTGGGCGTTGCCCCGGATCTTCCTGGCCCGCAGCAGCAGCCGCCGCGAGGATGGATCGGAGAGGAGGACGAACCCCCGCTCGGCGCGGGGAAACACGTCGAACAGCCCGTCGAGGAGCCGCGGCAGGACCTCGTCGAGCGAAAGGGAGGAGCCGATGGCCCGATTGAGGCCGATCACCGCCCGCAGCTTGGCTTCGGCATGACCGCCGACCGCGACGTCGCCCTCCGGCTCGCCGACCGACAACTGCGAGACGATGACCGAATCGTGGCTTTCCCCGTCGACCACTTCGTCGAAGAGGGAAGTCTGGGAACCGAAGATCGAACTCGCCCCGCCGTCAGCCGCCGCGCTCGCCCGTCGGGGCCGCTCCCCGCTCGTAAACACGATCAGCTGTTCGCAGATCTGGATTTGGTCGCCGTGTTCGAGACGATGGGCCTCGGTGAGCGGCCGGCCGTTGAGCAGCGTGCCGTTGCGGCTCCTCAGATCTTCGACGGTCGCCCGGCCGTCCTCGAACGTGACGGCCGCGTGCTGCCGGCTCACGGCCGAGGCGTCGATCACGAGGTCGCAGGCCGGGTGGCGGCCGATCACCATCCGGCCGGCGCGAACGGCGATCCGCTCGCCGCTCCGGGGCCCGGATTTCAGTTCGAGAAAAGCCACTGACTGCTCGCTCTGGTGCGCGGCCGAGGCGAAGCCGTGGGCGGAATTGCCACTGCCGAGCCCGCCGGGTAATCTTTCCCGAGTTGGCCGGCCGACAGCATACCCGGATCGTCGCGATCCGTTTGCCTCGGCGAATACCCGGCCGGCAGGGACCCCGCGAATGGGGAATGGTGTAACGGTAGCACGACTGGCTCTGAACCAGTTAGTCTAGGTTCGAATCCTAGTTCCCCAGCTTTTGCCCTCACGCGCCGGGGGCTTGCCTTGCAGGACGCCAACTGCGACGGATGCCGGATGGTTTCGCCTCGCTTTTCCCTCACGCGCCGGGGGGCTTGCCTTGCAGGACATTCGCTGCAAGTCATTCCCTCACGCGCCGGGGGGCTTGCCTGGCAGTCTTGGGGAATCCGTGAGGGGCTGCCCGTGTCCCCGAGAGCCGGCGTGTGCTGACCAGCGCAGGCAGGATGCCGAAGCGCAGGCAGCATCGAGTGAGCGAAGGACAGGATGTCCGTAGCGAACGTCCGGCGATGGGGCACGGGCAGCCCCGAACCGTCGCCACCTTGACCGATGCCGTGCCCCACTGAGTCCACCGCCGCATGTCCGATTCACTCACCACCGTAGCGGCCGCCCCGACGGGGCATCGCGTGCTGCTCGTCGATGATCAGGCCATGATCGGCGCCGCGGTCCGCCGCCTGCTCGCCGATCAGCCGGACATCGTCTACGAGTTCTGCCAGCAGTCGGCCGCCGCCATGGCGGCGGCCGAGGCCTTCAAGCCCACGGTGATCCTCCAGGATCTCGTCATGCCCGGCATCGACGGGCTCGACATGGTGCGGCAGTTCCGCGGCCTGCCACAGACGGCCGACGTGCCCGTGATCATGCTCTCCGCCCAGGAGGAACCGGTCGTCAAGGCGCGGCTGCTCGAGGCGGGTGCCAACGACTACCTGGTCAAACTCCCCGACCAGGTCGAACTCATCGCCCGTATCCGGGTGCACTCCGACGCCTACCGTCGGCTCCTCGAACGCAACGCCGCCTTCGCCGCCCTCGAACGGTCGCTCGCCGAACTGAAGCTCGAGCGGGAAAAGTCGGAGCGGCTGCTCCGCAACATCCTGCCCGAGAAGATCGCCGACCGGCTCAAGAACGGGGAATCGACGATCGCCGACAGCTTCCAGGAAGTGACGGTGCTGTTCGCCGACCTGAAGGGCTTCACCGAATTTTCGCAGCACACCGACGCCCAGCATCTGGTCGGCCTGCTCGACGAGATCTTCTCCGCCTTCGATCACCTGGCCCACCTGCACGGGGTGGAGAAGATCAAGACGATCGGCGACGCCTACATGGCCGTGGCCGGCCTGCCGGTGCCGCGGCCCGACCATGCCGACGCCGTGGCCGAGATGGCACTCGGGATGCAACAGGCTTTTCGCGACGTCATGGCCAGCCGCAGCCTGGGGCTCGAGGTGCGGATCGGCATCCATTCGGGGGCCGTCGTCGCCGGCGTCATCGGCCGGCACAAGTTCACCTACGATCTCTGGGGCGACACCGTGAACCTCGCCAGCCGGATGGAATCCCACGGCGAGCCCTCGCGGATCCACGTCTCGGCCGCGACGCGGGCGATCCTCGGCGACCGCTACCGCTTCGCCGACCGCGGCGAGGTGACGGTGAAGGGCAAGGGCGTGATGCGCACCTTCTTCCTGCTGGGCCGCAGCTGAATCGGCCACAGCCGACGGAGTAACGCAAGACTGCGTCGCATGGATGCGACGCCCGCGCAAGCGACCTGCGGTCGCCAAGCCATCGGCCCGGGTGGCCGACAATGCCAGGTCGGCAGGATGCCGATGTTTCGCGTGCAGTCAGTGCCAGCGCTTGAGCCAGCCGCGGCGCCAGAACAACGCCACCATTCCCACCGTCGTCGCCACCATCAGCCCCGCCGCGACCAGGCCGCCGTACCGGAAGCGGAGCAGGGGCATGTTCCACGGCGAGGTGGTGTCGAAATTCATCCCGTAGTAGCCCGTGATGAAGGTGAGCGGCATGAAGATGGTGGCGATGACGGTGAGCACCTTCATCACATCGTTCATCCGGTTGTTGAGGCTCGCCAGGTAGATGTCCCGCAGATCCGCGCCGATCTCGCGGTAGCTCTCCATCAGGTCGAGCAGTTCCATCGTGTGGTCGTAGCAGTCCCGGAAGTGGGTTCGCGCGTGATCGCCCACGAACGGGGTCTGCTCCCGGCCGAGGGCGTGGAGCACGTCACGGGTGGGCCAGAGGGCCCGCCGCAGCGTCATCAGATCGTTCCGAACGTCGTGAATCCGCACGAGCGCGTCGCGGCTGGGATTGTTCATCGCCTCGTCCTCGAGGGCCTCGAGCCGGTCGCCGAACTGCTCGAGCACGGGGAAATACCCGTCCACGACGGCGTCGAGCAGAAGCGCACAGAGTTCGTCGGCGCCGAGGTGGCCGACCCGCGTGCGTCCATGACGGATCCGCTGCCTGACCCCCGCGAAACCGTCGTGGACGAGCCGGTCGCGAAACGTGATCAGGTACCGGTCGCCGAGGAACAGGCAGACCGGATCGGTGACGATCACGTCGCCGTCGAACCGCGCCATCCGCACCGCCACGAGCACCTGGTGCCCGAACGCCTCCACCTTGGGCCGCTCGTCCGGCGTCACGGCGTCCTCGAGCGCCAGGTCGCCGATCTGGAACACGTTGCCGATCATCCGGATCGTGTCGGCGTCGTCGAGCCCCTCGACGTCGATCCAGACCACCGGCCATTTCTCGCGGGCGATGGCGAGTTCTTCGGGCCGCAGCACGACCGTTTCCTCGCAGGTCGTGCCGTCACAACCGAGCAGCCGCAGGGTCGAGGCGGACTGGCCCGCCGGCGGCAGGCCACCGACGGAGGCACCTGCCTCCCCACGGTGACGACGTCGGCGGCGGCGATGTTTGCGCTGGGCCATGCGGGCGAACCTGCCGGGGCTGCGATCACCGTTCGGCGACCGAACGGCGTCCATACGATACTCCGACACTCGAAGCGGATGGAAACAGCACGCACCGCGATGCCGACCGGTGGTGGTAGACTTCCGTGCATGGCTGCTTCCCCCGATTCACCCCACCGCATCTCGCCCCCCGGCCGGCGTCGCCGCGAGGAAGGCTCTCCGGTCGGCGAGGCCATGGTCTGGGCCTCGCGGATCATTGCCGTCGGGCTGGCGATGTTCCTGCCGGCCGTCGCGGGGGGATGGCTGGACAGCCGGCTGGGCACGGGATTTCTGGGGATCGTCGGGCTGGCGACGGGGTTTGTCCTCGGGCTTGTGTGGCTCGTGCAGCTCGGCCGGAGACAAAACCCGTGATCGCACCGCAGCGGCCGGCAGGGATCGGCTGGACGTTCCTCGGCGCCGCGGTTCTGGCGGCCGTGCTCGCCGGAGCGGTCGGACTCGCCGTGGCCACGGCGGATGCGACACCCCGCGTGGGCGAGGCGATCGCCTTCGCGGCGGTGGTCTGCCTCGCAGGCAGCGTCGGGGGCTGGATCGTGGCCCGCTGGCCGACGAGGAATCCCGCGCTCGCGGTGGCGCAGGGGCTCGGGGCCGTGGCGCTACGGATTTTCCTGCCGCTGGCGGCACTGGGGTGGCTGCAGACAGGCGGAAACGCCCTGGGCGCGGCCGGCGCCGGCCGCTTCGTCCTGTTTTTTTACCTCGCGCTCCTTGCCACGGATATTTCCCTGCACATCATGGGGGGCCGGCGATCCACGCGGGATTCGCCGGGAAAAATCTCCTGATTGACGGGAGCGGTCCTTTTCCCTCACACTCTGCGTCCCACGGCTTTCACCGGCCGCTGCCGCAAGCGTGACAGCACGCCGGGAAACAGTCCGAAACAGGCCCAACACCCAGGCCAGCACACCAAGCCCCCGATGTCCGACCACAACCCGATCTACCACCTGAAAGACAGCTACTTCTTCGAGGTGCCGAAGGCTCTGTGGCGGCAGGGATGGAAGACGCTCGACGACGTGCCGCAGTTCCTGCGGGACGGCCGGCCCGACATCA
>JBJTSM010000123.1:0-3287 GCA_046076685.1 Planctomycetia bacterium
GGGCGACATGGCGCGTGCTCCGGGGGCGAGGGGTGACGGGGAGACCACCGGAGAAACGGCGGCCGGGCGAATCCGTTACAGCCCTGGTCTACTTCCCTGGTCGCTCCGACGGCGACGAAGGAGGCTCGAGGAAGAGTAGAACGGCCGGGAACGCCGTGCAAATCGCGTCGCGGCCGGCCCGTGCTCGCCGCGCCGACGTGCTACTCGAACGACCGCGGCTGGCCCGTGGCTTCGAGCACCGAGAGCCAGAGGTCGCCGTCGGGGGCCACCTGGTTGCGGTGGCTCACCGCCAACGGGATCGGGATGTGCACGAACCGGCCGTGCCAACGGCCCACCACCATCTCCGTGCGGCCGGCCATGGCCGCATGCACGGCATTCTGTGCCAGGCGGAGACAGTAGACGCTGTCGTATGGATTGGCCCGCACGCTGCGGATCAGGTAGCTCGGGTCGATGTACTTGAGGTTGAGTTCGACGCCCGCCGCCGCGAAGTGCTCCGTGATCCGGTTCTTGAGCAGCAGGCCCACGTCCTGCAGTTTGCGGTTGCCCGAGGCGTCGTGGCCGCCTCCGGCGTCGGCGACGAGGTCCTGGCCCGCGCCCTCGGCCGCCACGATCACGGCGTGGCCGCTCCGCTTCACCCGCGCGAGCAGGTGATCGAGCAGGCCGCCCGGGCCGTCGAGCCGGAAGGGCACCTCGGGGATCAGCACGTAGTTGGCGTCGGGTTCGGCCAGCGACGCGTAGCAGGCGATGAAGCCCGAGTGGCGGCCCATCAGCTTCACGAGGCCCACGCCGTTGGGCGAGGCCTTCGCCTCCACGTGCGCCGACTGGATCGCCTTCGTCGCCTCGGCGAACGCGGTCTGAAACCCGAAGCTCTGGTCGATGTAGGGGATGTCGTTGTCGATCGTCTTGGGAACGCCCACCACCGCGATCCTGCCGTCCCGCGCGGCCACCGCCGCGGCGATCTGCATCGCGCCGCGGAGCGTGCCGTCGCCGCCGATCACGAACAGCGCGTTGACGTTCATCCGCTCGAGACAGTCGACGATCTCCTCCGCATCCTGCCCGCCCCGCGACGTGCCGAGGATCGTGCCGCCATCCTCGTCGATGTTGCTCACCACGCTCGGCGTGAGCTCGACCACGTCGTGGGCGTACTTCGCGACGAAGCCCTGGTAGCCGTTGCGAAAGCCGTGGATCCGCTTCACGCCATAGTGGAAGGTGAGCTCCATCACGATGCCACGGATCACGTCGTTGATGCCCGGGCAGAGGCCGCCGCAGGTGACGATGCCCACCCGCATCTTGGAGGCGTCGAAGAAGATCTTCCGCCGCGGGCCGGCCGGCTCGAACCCGGGCAGTTCGTCGAGCGTGCAGCCGCTCTCCCGCACGAGGGTGGCCGTGTCGTGGAAGAGCACGCGGTCGTCCTCGCCGACGTAGTGCACCGTCGTGCGACGGGATTCGAGCATCGGCTTGAGCGGCGAGTCGATCCGGCAGGGACCGAGCGTCTTCACGACCAGGTCGGCGGCGGTTGTCATCGGATGCCCTCTAGCCTGTCGTACGCATCCCGGCGGCGATGCCCTGCACGCAGAGCCGCAGCAGGCCGCGGAGCGATTCGTCGTCGGGGGCGTGGCGGCGGCGGCGCATGAACTCGATCTGGATCAGGTTGAGCGGGTCGATGGAGGGATTGCGGGCCTCGATCGACCGCTGGAACCAGGGCGTGGTGGCGAGCAGTTCGCCGCCGCCGACGATGTCGAGGATCGCCTGCCGCGTGCGGTCGCGCTCCGCGGCGATCCGCTGCCAGATCGGCCGCCGCACCTCGGCGTCGTCGACGAGTTCCGAATAGCGCTGCGCGATGTACATGTCGGCCTTTGCCAGAGCCAGCGTGGCGTTGTCGATCGTGGCCTGGAAGAAGGGCCACTGCCGGTACATGTCGCAGACCAGCTGCCAGTCGTGGCGGTCGTCGTACTTCACCTCCACGAGCGCCGTGCCGAGGCCGTACCAGGCCGGGATCATGCAGCGGCTCTGCGTCCAGGCGAACACCCAGGGGATCGCGCGGAGGTCGTCGAGCGTCCGCTCGCCGCGGCGGCGCGACGGCCGCGAGGCGATCGGCAGGTTTTCGATGTCGTCGATCGGCGTCGTCTCGGAGAAATACCGGATGAATCCCGGCTGGTCGACGAGCTCGCGGTAGACGGCCCACGACCGCTCCGCCATCCGCGCCGCCACGTCGGTCCACTCCCGCTTCGGTTCGCTGCGGCGCACGCTCGACGCCACGAGCGTGGCCCACGACACCTGCTCCAGGTGGCGGCAGGCGACCTCGGTGTCGTCGTAGCGTTCCGCCAGCACCTCGCCCTGCTCGGTGAGGCGGAGGCTGCCGTCGAGCGTTTCGGGCGGGAGCGAGAGGATGCCCCGGGCGGCCGGCCCGCCGCCGCGGCCGAGCGAGCCGCCGCGGCCGTGGAAGAAGGTGAGGCTCACGCCCCGCGCCGCCGCCGCGGCATGGAGGTTGCCCTGCGCCGTCTGCAGGCCGCAGCAGGCCGCGAGGTAGCCGCCGTCCTTCGTGCTGTCGGAATAGCCGACCATCACGATCTGCCGGTCGCCGCGGCCGGCCAGGTGCTCGCGGTAGCAGGGCTCGTCGAGAATCGCGGCGAGCGTGTCGTGGGCGTGCGCGAGGTCGTTGATCTTCTCGAAGAGCGGGGAGATGTCGATGTCGCCGTCCGCGACCGGCTCGCCCCGGGTGGCCGCGAGGCTGCGGGCGAATCGCCAGAGCCAGAGCACCGAGAGCACGTCGGCCGGGCTGCGGGTGAGGCTGATGATCGCCGTGCCGATGCACGCCGGGCCGAACCGCGCGCGCGCCCGGTGGAGCACCTCGAAGAGCAGGAGCGTGTCGGCGGCGAGCGGCGCGAGGCCGGCGCGGGGAATGTCGCCGCTGACGGCGGCCGCCGTGGCCCCGCCGGGCATCGAGGCGACGAGCAGCTCCCGGCGAGCCGGTTCGTCGAGCGCCGTGTAGGCCGACGCATCGGGCACCCGGCCGGCGGCGGCGAGGATCTGCCCCATGATGTCGCCGTAGGCCCGGGCGTCCTGCCGTACGTCGAGCCGCGTCATGTGCAGGCCGAAGGTGCGGACGAGGTCGAGCCACGAGGTCGCCGGGGAATGGCCGGCGAGGCCGTGATCGCGTTCGAGGCAGGCGACGAGCAGGGCGACGTCGGCCTCGAGTTCCGCGGCCGTCGCGTAGGCGGCGGCGGCGGGTGGATCGGCGAGGCTCGCGGTGCGGGAGCGTTCGAGCCGGAAGCGGATCATCCTGA
>JBJTSM010000124.1:0-2709 GCA_046076685.1 Planctomycetia bacterium
CCTGGCAGCCTGTCGCGCGGCCCGCCGTGCCGCCGCCGCACAGGACGGCCTCCGAGGAGCCATGGCCAGCCCGCAACGACGTCGACCGATTCCTCCAGGCGAAGCTCGCCGACACAGGCCTCGCTCCCGCACCCGAGGCCGATCGTCGCACGCTCATCCGCCGGCTCTCCTTCGACCTGCTCGGCCTGCCGCCGGCACCTGAGGAGGTGGCGGCGTTCGTCGCCGACACGTCGCCCGACGCCTATGAAAAGCTTGTCGACCGGCTGCTCGGCTCGCCGCACTACGGCGAGCGGTGGGCTCGCCACTGGCTCGACATCGCCCACTACGCCGACACCCACGGCTTCGAGCGGGATCAGCTGCGGCCCAATGCCTGGCGGTATCGCGACTGGGTGATCGACGCCATCAATCGCGATCTCCCCTACGACGAGTTCCTCCGCCGCCAGATCGCCGGCGACGTGCTCGCCCCCGACGACCCCGATTCCGTCGTGGCCGCGGGATTCCTCACGGCCGGCCCGTGGGATTTCGTCGGCCAGGTGGAGACCAAGGGCGACGTCCCCCGCCGCCAGGCCCGGGCCGACGACCTCGACGACATGCTCACGCAGGTGATGGCCGCAGCCTGCGGCGTGACGGTGAACTGCGCCCGCTGCCACGATCACAAGCTCGACCCGGTGCCGCAGCGCGATTACTACGCGCTGGCCGCCGTGTTCTCGGGCGTCAAACGGGCCGAAACGCCGACGAGCCGCGTGGCGGAGGACCGGTATACGAAGCGGAGGGCCGAGCTGACCACGGCGGTTGCGGCGGCCCGCTTGGAGGTGCACTCGCTCGCGGGCAAGCCGGTCGATCTCGCCGACATCGTCGGCGGCGGCGACGGCCGCGGAAGCGGAAAGAAGGGGTTTGGCATCGATGCGCGATCCGGCAAGGAGGCCGACGCCAAACCGCGGAATTACCTGTCGAGCATCACGGTCAACAAGCCGCAGCCCGGGCCGACGAAGCTGGTCAACGCGGTGTTCATTCCACATGGACCGGGCGACGTGCCCGTCGCCACGACCGGCCTCGTCGTGAAGGGGATTCCCGAGACGAGCAAGAACGGCTGGGACGCGATCCGCAACGGGCCGGTGGCGAGCCAGCACTCCACCACGCTCGACGGTGTCGACTATGCGAAGGACGGCCACACGATCCTCGGGCTTCACGCCAACGCCGGCATCACGTTCGACCTGAGTGAGATCGCCTCGGGCTTCCGGCTCGTGAATCCACGGTTTCGGGCGGTCGTCGGCTACGGCGGCCGCACCGCCGAGGCGGGGGCCGACTACTTCGTGTTCGTCGATGGCGAGTTGGGGGCCAGCGGCCGGATCGGTGCCGACGACGGCGGCACGACGCTCGATCTTTCCTTGCCCTCGACCGCGCGGTTTCTCACGCTCGTCGCCACCGACGCTGGCAACAGCATCGCCCACGATCAGATCTTCTTCGGCGACGCCCGCATCGAGGGTGATCCGCCGGCCATGGGGCCGGAACGCCGGCAAACGCTCGAGGCCGCGGAGAAGAGGCTCGCGACGCTCGCCAAGGAGCTCGATGGGCTCGAGCCGCCGGACAAGGTCTTCGGCCCCGTCGTGCAGACGCCGCCGCCGGTGAAGGTGCACCTCCGCGGCAATCCCGAGACGACCGGCGACGAGGTCGGCCCCGGCTCGCTCACGCTCGTCGCCGCCCTGCCGGCTCGTTTCGGCGACTCGGAGATGCCCGAAGGGGAGCGGCGGAAGGCGCTCGCCGCCTGGATCACGGCTCCGGGGAACCCGCTCACGCCCCGCGTGATCGCCAACCGGCTCTGGCACCATCACTTCGGCACGGGGCTCGTCGAGACCCCGAGCGATTTCGGGGCCGGCGGTGGCAAGCCCTCGCATCCCGAACTGCTCGACTGGCTCGCGGCCGAGGTGGTCGCCCGCGGCTGGTCGCTGAAAAGTATGCATCGACTCATCTGCCAGAGCCATGCCTACCGGCAGCGGAGCGTGGACGTGCCCGATGCCGAGGCGGCCCGGGCGATCGACGCCGACAACCGCCTGCTCTGGCGGCAGAGCCCACGGCGGCTCGACGCCGAAAGCCTCCGCGATACGACGCTCGCCGTCACCGGCTGCCTGAACCGGCTGATGCACGGCCCCGGCTACCGCGACTTCGACTACGAGGAGGCCTACGCGCCGATCTATCGGTATGTCACGCCCGACAAGCCCGACCTCTGGCGGCGGAGCATCTACCGCTTCATCGTGCGGAGCACGCCGCACACCTTCATGACGGCGCTCGACTGCCCGAACCCGGCGAATCTCACGCCGGCCCGGCTCGAGACGACGACGGCTCTGCAGTCGCTCTCGCTCTTGAACAACGATTTTCCACTTCGCCAGGCGGGCCACTTCGCCGAACGGCTCGAACGGGAGGCGGGAGCCGATCCGCGGGCGCAGATCCGGCGGGCCTACTCGCTCGCGCTGGCCCGCGAGCCCGATGAGGCGGAGGCGGCCGCCGCGGTCGCGGTCGTGCAGTCGGCCGGCCTCGTGCAGTTCTGCCGGATGCTCTTCAACACCAATGAGTATGTCTATGTGGGCTGATGCCTATCCCTGCGGCCGCCACCGCGGCCCGATCGACCGTCGCAGCTTCCTTTGGGAACTCGGAGGCGGGCTAGGGGGCGTGGAGCTCTCGGAGCTACGTGACGACGAGGCGGCCGCCGCG
>JBJTSM010000125.1:0-2354 GCA_046076685.1 Planctomycetia bacterium
ACCCGCCGTCGCCTTCGATGTCGACGACGGCCTCCTGGTCGCCCGGCTGCACCCAGCGCATGCCGGCCGGCCCTGACCGATCGGGCACGTACATTTTTTCATGGCCGTCGGCCCGCCGGCCGGGATCATTCGTGCCGGCCACCTGCCGTCCGTCGAGCAGTACCCGCGCCTCGCCTCGGACCCGCACGCGAATCCGCTGGGGGCCGGCAGGGACGAGCACGCGGCCGCGGGCCCGCAGGACGAGCGGCAGTTGGCTGTCGGCCCGCACGCCCGTATCGGTATAGCGGGCGGGCAGGTCGACGAGTGCAAACGTATCGCCCGTGAACGATTCGCTCCGCCGCTCGAGCGGCATGGGCCAGCCGGGCAGATCGGGCACGCCTTCGACGATCTCGTAGAGCACGGCTGTCTCGGGCACCGGCACGAGCGGAGCCTCGGCGACGGCCGGCGGTGATCGCTCCGTCGCGGCGGCAGCGGTGGTCGCCTCGGTCGGTCCGCCGGGCTCGGAGTCGTTGGGGTGATCGGCGGCGGTCGCGACGCTCGCAGGCGCCGCGAGGCAGGCCGGACCGCCGATGCCGATCGCCAGGGCGGCGACGATGACGAGCGCGTGGAGGCCGATGGCCGGCTTCGGGCTCGTCGATAGGGGGAGAGTGGTGGCCATCGTTCCCTCTCTTCGTCCGTGGTGCGGGCCACGCGTGAGGTCTTGTGAACGATAGATGACGACGGTGGTCGGGGCTATCGGCACTTGTAACGAGACGCGGCGGCTACCGCCGGAGGAGGCCGCGTTCGAAGCCGCGGGCGACGACCTGCGCGTTGTTGGCGGCGTCGAACTTCTCCTGGAGCGCGACGACATGTGCGCGGGCCGTGCGCTTGGCGATGCCGAGACGGTCGCCGATCTCTTCGTAGGTGAGCCCCGCGGCGAGGAGTTGGAGCACCTCCTGTTCCCGCGGCGTCAGCGGGCTCGATCGGTCGCGGGCGGCGATCCGTCGGGCCACCGCTTCACCGATCGGCCGGCCGCCGGCGGCCGCCTCGCGGATCGCCGCCACGAGCTCTTCGTAGCGGGCCGCCTTCGTGACGTAGCCCGCGGCGCCCGCATCGAGCGCGGCCACGGCGTCGGCCGCGTCGTCGGAGGAGGTGAGCATGAGCACCCGTGGCGGCGGCTCGAGCCCGCGGAGCCGGTCGAGCGTGGCCAGACCGTCGAGGCCCCGCATCGAGAGGTCGAGGAGCACGAGGTCGGGCGTGAGTCGGCGGCAGGCGTCGACCGCCTCCACGCCGCCGGTCACCATGCCCGCGACGACAAAATCACTCGTCCGGCCGAGCGCCTCGGCGAGCCCTTCGAGGAACACCGGGTGGTCGTCGACGAGCAGCAGCCGGATCGTGTTCATGGGAGGTTCCTCTCCGCACTGTGCGGGAAACCGGCTGCGGCGTCCACTGGCACTTGTGCCGATCGGCTGGCGTCGGCCCATCAGCCTCGCGCGGCCGGCCGCTTCTCGCCCGGCCGAGCCGGCACGCGGATCGTCACACTGGTGCCGGCCCCGGAGCGACTGTCGAGTGCGACGTCGGCACCGATCCGCCGGGCCCGTTCTCTGAGCCCGTGGAGGCCGAAGTGCCCGGCGGCCGGGCCGTCGTCGGCGGGCTCGAAGCCGACGCCGTCGTCGGTGACCGTGGCCACCACGCCGCCCTCGGTGGCGCGCAGGGCGATGGCGATCCGCCCCGCATGGGCATGCCGCGCGGCGTTGTTCACCGCCTCGCGGAGCATCTGCAGCAGGTGATGAATCGCCTCAGGATCGAGTGCGGGCAGCGCGGCTTCGGCCTCGAACGCGATCGGCGTGCCATGCACGTCGCGGAGTTCGGCCAGCAGGGCTGCGACGCGGTCGGCCAGACCGCCCCGCAGGCGGGCCGGATCCCGCAGATCCCAGACATACTGTCTCGTCTCGTCGCGGAGCCGCGCAATGATCTCCCGCTGCCGCTCCATCAGGCGGCGGGCCTCGGGATCGCTCGTGCCGGCGGCGGCCGAGTCGATCCGCAGTGCGAGCCCGGAGAGATCCTGCTCGAGCGAGTCGTGAAACTCGCGGGCGATCCGCCGCCGCTCCTCCGCCACGGCCTCGGCCTGAATCTTCTCCTCGATCACCGCGAGCTGTCGCCGTACCTGCCGCCGCAGGAGGACGCCCCAGCCGACCGCGACCGCCCCCGCCGCCAGACTCGCTGCGAGGAGCAAGCCCAATCGTCGTGCGGTCCACCAGCCCGGTCGGCGCAGCATCACGACATCGGACGCCCGTGCAGGCAGCAGGTCGTAGGCTGCGGCCTGCAGTCGGTAGCGGCTCTCGCTTGTCTGCGTCACGAGGCACGGGGCTGTG
>JBJTSM010000126.1:0-9215 GCA_046076685.1 Planctomycetia bacterium
AACAAATACTGCACGCTCGAGAACATGTTCGTGCCGGAGCCGGTGATCAAGATGTCGATCACCCCGACCAACCGCGACGGCCTCGACAAGCTCGGCAAGGCGCTCCAGCGGTTCAGCCGCGAGGATCCCACGTTCCGCGTCGCCACCGACGAGGAGACGGGCGAGACGCTCATCGCCGGCATGGGCGAGCTGCATCTCGACATCTACGTCGAGCGGATCAAGCGCGAGTTCAAGGTGGACGTGGAAGTGGGAGCGCCGAAGGTGAGCTACCGCGAGGCGCCCACCAGGTCTACCAACTACGACTACAAGCACAAGAAGCAGACCGGCGGTTCGGGCCAGTACGCCCACATCATCGGCACGCTCGAGCCGCTGCCGGAAGAGGCTCCCGAAAACTTCATCTTCGAGGATGCGGTGGTCGGCGGCCGCGTGCCGCGGGAATACATCCCCTCGGTGGAGAAGGGCTTCCGGGCCGTGCTCTCGAAGGGGCCGATCGCCGGCTTCCCGATCGTGGGCGTGAAGGCGTCGCTGGTCGACGGTTCCTACCACGACGTCGACTCCTCCGACATGGCCTTCCAGATCTGCGCCCGGGCCGGCTTCCGCGAGGCCTTCCTCAACACGAAGCCCGTGCTGCTCGAGCCGATCATGAAGATGGAGGTGGAGGTGCCCTCCGACTTCCAGGGGCCGGTGACGGGTGAGCTCAACAAGCGTCGCGGCCTGATCGTCTCCACCGAGACGGTGGGCAAGACCTCGACGATCATCGCCGAGGTGCCGCTGGCCGAGACCTTCGGCTATTCGACCGACCTGCGGAGCATGACGCAGGGGCAGGGCGTGTTCACGATGGAATTCTCGAAGTACCGGCCGACGCCGGGCAACATCCAGAAGGAGATCGTGGAGGAACGGAAGAAGGCGGAGCTCGCGGCCGCGAAGTGATCGATGCGGCCGCGGCCATCAGCGCCAGGCCGCCGCGATCCCGTCCCAAAACGTGATCCGTGACTCGAGGCAGGCTCGGGCCGTGTCCGCGGCTTCGGCCCAGCGGACGGGATCGTGCCCGCACTGCCGGGCGACGATGCGGCGGCAGATGGGCGCGTGCTTCTCGTCGTCGTGGGCGATGTGCCGCTCCAGGTAGAAGCGGAACATGCCCCAGGTCGCGGGATCCTCGGCGGCGAGCGACGCGACCAAGTGGCGGAACATGTCGGGAATCACGTCCTCGCGGCCGAACGTGAAGGCGGCCACGATGCGATGCGTGGAGCCCGAGTCGATCACCTCGAACGAGCGGCGGACGAAGTCGCAGGCGGCCGCCGGCCCGCCGCAGGCGTCGAGCGCCTCGGCGAGGGGCGTGCCGCGGCCGAGCTGGTCGAGCAGCCGCTCGATCGGGCCCGTGTCGGCCCCGGCGTGCCGCATGCTCTGCAGATACAGCTCGAAGTGGGAGGCATGGCCGCCGTCGGGCAGTTCGTCCGACTCCTCGTCGAGCACGATCTCGTTGACGAGCCGGCGGGCCTCGGGGTCGGGTGTGGGGAGCCAGGGCACGGCGGTGCAGGTCAGCTTTTGCTGCATGGCCTTCAGCAGGCTCTGGAAATCCCAGACCGCGAAGACGTGGTGCTCCATGAACCGCCGCAGCCGGTCGGGGCTGTCGATCAGGGCGTAGAGCCGATGCGTGACCAGCCGCCCGCGGGCCTCGCGGAGGCTGTCGGCCAGGCGGTCTTGCTGCGTTGCGAAACTGACGGGGCTGGCGGTCGGGCTCGACGGCGGGGTTTCGATCGCGGGCATGGTGCGGATTCCGGGCGGTGTGCGGGGGGCGTGCATCGTCATGGGGTGTTGTAGTCGCCAGCCGCCGTCTGGCGAATCGTCCCCGGCGCGCACCCCCCGAAAACGTCGGCCGAGACGCGTCCTCCTCTGCCCGCCGGGGGGCATCTGCTACCCTTCCGGCATGTATCGATCCGAGCCCCTGCCCCTGTCCATCTGGATCGTCAATCCATTCGATGACATCCCCGGGGAGGGCCTGCCCCCGCTGCGGTATTGGTCGCTGGCCCGCGTGCTGGCCAGCCGCGGCCACGACGTGATCTGGTGGACCGCCTCGTGGAGCCACCGCCGCAAGGCGTTGCGGACGACGCCGCTGCATATCCGCGACGACGAGGGATTCGCCGTGCGGCTGGTGGCCGTGCGGCCGTACACGAAGAACGTTTCGCTCGCCCGCCTGGCCAGCCACCGCGACTTCGGCCGCACGTTCGAACGGGTGGCCAACGAATCGATCGCCTCGGGTCAGCTCGAGCGGCCCGACATCGTCCTGGCCAGCCTGCCGCCCCTCGAGGGGCCGGAGGCGGCCGCGCGACTCGCCAAACGGCTCGACGCGAATCTCGTGGTCGACCTCATGGACGTCTGGCCGGAGACGTTCGAGCGGCTGCTGCCCGGGCCGCAGTGGCTCCGGCGGGCGGTGTCGCCCCTGCTCTTCGGCCGCATGGCGGCACGCCGCCGCGAACTGCTCGACGCGGCGGATGCGGTGTCGTCGTGCGCCCACGGCTATCTCGAGGCGATCCCCGATGCCACGAGGGGCGAGAAGCCCAGGCACGTCTGCCACCTCGGGGCATGGCTTCCCGAATTCCCGCCGCCGCCGCGAATGGTCGACGAGGTGCCGGTCGTCGGCGAGGCGGACTCCGCCGGTGCGGCCGCGGCACCGCCCGCCGCCGCGCCACTCGCCTGCGTCTACGCAGGCACGCTCGAGGCTGGGCAGGATCTCGACACGCTCCTCGCCGCCGCGCGGCTCCTCTCCGCGCAGGGGGTTTCCGCCACGCTCCACGTGGCCGGCACCGGTCGGCTCGAGCCCGCCCTCCGCAAGGCGGCCGAAGCCATCCGGGGATCGTGCGCCGTGCGGTTTCACGGGCTGCTCGACCGCGGAGCCTACGTGCGGCTCCTCGCGGAGTGCGACGTCGGGCTCGTGCTCGTGAAGCCCGAGTCGCTGGTGGCCGTCCCCTACAAGGTGTGCGATTACGCCGCCGCCGGCCTGGCGCTGGTCAACTCGTTGCCCGGGGAACTGGAGCGGTTCGTGACGGACCATCAGGCGGGTGTTTCCTACACCGCCGGCAACGCGGAATCACTGGCCCGCGCCGTCGCTTCGCTGGCCGGGGATCGCCGCCGGATGCTTGCCATGCGGCAGGGTTCGCGCCGGCTCGCGGAATCGCAGTTCGACCGGGAGAAGACCTACGCCCGGTTCGCGGACTGGCTCGAAGGGATATCGCGGGCCGACGGGGCGTGACCCGCGGCATGGTGTGTGGGTCGACCGAGGCGGGGAACGGGGCAAAGACGCATGGGCGACAGGGCAACATCCGTGTCCGATCCGCCGCGGACGCTCTGGCAGTCGCTTGCGCATCTCGGGCCGGGGTTGATCCTGGCCAGTTCGATCGTGGGCAGTGGCGAACTCATCGCCACGACGATCGTCGGCGCCGAGGCGGGCTTCGTGCTGCTCTGGCTGATCATCCTCGGCTGTGCCATCAAGGTCGCCGCGCAGGTCGAGATCGGTCGCACGACCCTCGCCTGGGGCCGCACGCCGCTCGACGCCTTCAACCGCGTGCCCGGCCCCCGGGTGGCGGGCCTCAACTGGATCTACTGGGGCTGGGTGATGATGACGGCGCTCGTGGTCGTGCAGCAGGGAGGGATCCTGTCGGGCGTGGCGCAGTCGCTCGCCGGCGGCCTGCCCCTCACGGCGGCAGGCCGCGAGTGGAACAGGCTGCACGACACGGCGGCCGACCTCGTCGTGGCGGAGGCGGCCGAGCGCCGCCGTGGCGAGGCGGCGGCCGATGCGATCCGGGGGCGGCTCGACGCCGTCACCGCGGAGATGAAACTCCTGCCGACGCCCCCGGACGAGACGATCTGGGCGGTGCTCACGGGCGTGGTCACCGCCGTGCTCCTCGCGATCGGCCGCTACCGCCTCATCGAGCGGATGTCGATCCTGCTCGTCGGCACGTTCACCGTCGTCACACTGCTGGCGCTCGTGCTGCTCCAGCTCGACCCGGTGTGGGCCATCAGGGCGGATGAACTGGCAAGCGGCCTGATTCCCTCGATTCCACCCGCCGTGGGCGGACGGTCGCCGCTGGTGACGGCTTTGGCCACGATCGGCATCATCGGCGTCGGGGCCAGCGAGTTGATCATGTATCCCTACTGGTGTCTCGAGAAGGGCTACGGGCTGTCGGTCGGCCCGCGGGACGACTCGCCCGCCTGGGCGGCCCGGGCCCGCGGCTGGCTCAGGGTGATGCAACTCGACGCCTGGGGCTCGATGGTCGTCTACACCATCGTCACGATCGCCTTTTATCTGCTGGGCGCCGCCACGCTCGGCAGGCTCGGCCTGCGGCCCTCCGGCGGGGAGATGATCCGCACGCTCGGGGCGATGTACGCGCCGGTGTTCGGCGAGTGGGCGCGGTCCGCGTTTCTCGTCGGTGCCTTCGCGGTGCTCTACTCGACGCTCTTCGTGGCCGCGGCAGGCAACGCCCGCATGCTGGTCGACGGCCTGATCCTGGCCGGCCGCCTCCCGAAGGACGACGCCTCGCGGGCCGCCTGGACGCGGCGGCTCTCGGTGGCCTGGCCCCTCGTGGCGCTCGCGCTTGCGCTTGTCATCCGCGAGCCGGTGGGCATGGTGCTCGCCAGCGGCATCGCGCAGGCCATCATGCTGGCCGCCCTGGGCGTTGCGGTGCTGTTTTTCCGCCACCGTGACTTCGACCCGAGGCTTACCCCATCGCGGGCCTGGGACGTGCTGCTCTGGCTGTCGGCGGTGGGCTTCGTCGTGATCGGCCTGTGGACGTTGTGGCAGAAGGTGGCCGCACTGCTGTAGCCTCATGTTTCCGGGATGGTCCGGCTTCGGGGCGGCGTGCCGTATACTGGGGCAGTCGTGCGAGGGCCTTCGTCATGTCGATCACGCGTCGCGGGTTTTTCGGAGTGGGCACGTCGGCGGTCTGCCTGGCTGCCGGGGCAACGCCGGCGCGGGCGGCGGGCGATGTGCCACGGACCCGACGGCTGCGGATCGCCCACCTCACCGACATCCATCTCCAGCCCGAACTACAGGCCGCCCGTGGGCTGGCGGCCTGCCTGGCCCATGTGCAGGCCCCGCCAGCCGGATCCGCCGGCGAGTCGCCGAAGAGGGATGCGGCCGATCTGATCATCACGGGCGGTGACACCATCATGGACGCCTTCGCCGCCGACCGGGCCCGGACGAAACTCCAGTGGGAGCTGTGGCGCACGGTGAAGGCCGATCACTGCGGCATGGAGCTGCACAGCGTCGTGGGCAACCATGACGTGTGGGGCTGGGACCGGGCGAAGGCCGGCACCGACGGGACGGAACCCCTCTATGGCAAGCGGTGGGTGTGCGACGAATTCGGCCGCGATCTGCCGTATACGAGCTTCGACCGCGGCGGCTGGCACATCGTGCTGCTCGACAGCGTGTTTCCCCACGAGCAGGGCTACGTGGGCCGGATCGACGAAGCACAGTGGGACTGGCTCGAACGCGATCTGGCGGCGGTCGCCGCGACGACGCCCGTGGTCATCTTCTCCCACATCCCCATCCTGTCGGCCACGCCGCTGGCGGTGGCGGGGCCGGTGCCGGCGGGGGCCGGCGGCTTCGAGGTGCCGGGCGGACGCATCCACGTCGACGCCGACCGCTTCCAGACGCTCTTCGGCCGCCGCCGCAATGTGAAGGCCTGCGTGTCGGGCCACATGCACCTGGTCGAACAGCTCGACTTCCAGGGCGTGCGCTACCTCTGCAACGGCGCCGTGTCGGCCGGCTGGTGGAAAGGCAAGAACCGCGACACCGATTTCGGCTATGCGCTCGTGGACCTGTTCGACGACGGCACCGTCGAACGGCTGTACGTGCCCTACGGCTGGACGGCTGCGACGTGAACCACGTGGCCGATTCACGCGGGCATTCCCCGGCGCAGCAGGGCGAGTCGCACCCCACGATTCGGCTGCGGTTCGTCGGCTTCTGGGACGGCTTCGACCCGCTCGACAACTACTTCACGCGGCTGCTCGGCCGCCGCTACCGGCTCGACCTCTGCGACGATCCCGACTACGTCATTTTCGCCTACGTGGGCAAGCGACGGCGGGACTATCGCCACTACGACTGCGTGCGGATTTTTTACACGGGGGAAAATATCCCGCCCGACTGGAGCGCATGCGACTGGGCGTTTTCGTTCGAGCATGACGCGCACCCGCGGCATTTCCGGCTGCCGCACTGGCCGTTCTACGTCGATCCGGCGGCGCTCGTGAAGCCGTCCGACCGGGATCCCGCCGCGATCCTCGCCAGGAAGAGCCGCTTCTGCGCATTCGTCGTCTCGAATCCGCTCTGTCCCACTCGCAACGCATTCTTTCAAAAGCTCTCCCGCTACAAGCCCGTCGATTCCGGGGGCAAACTCTTCAACAACCTGGGGTATCGCGTCGGTGACAAGCAGGCCTTTCTGCGGGACTACAAGTTCACGATCGCCTTCGAGAACGAGTCGTCTCCGGGGTACACGACGGAAAAGATCGTCGAACCGATGCTGGCCGACTCGATCCCGATCTACTGGGGCGATCCCCTCGTGGGCCGCGACTTCGACACCCGCAGTTTTCTCTCGGCCCACGATTCCCGCTCGCTCGACGATCTCGTCGACCGCGTGGTCGCGGTCGACCGCGACCCGTCGCTCCACCTGGAACTGCTCGGCCGGCCCTGGTACCGCGGCAACCGGGTGCCGCCGTGCGCCGACGCCGACATGATCCTCGAGCAGTTCAATCGCATTTTCTCGGCGTCGGTCGAGCCGGTTGCCAGGCAACGCACCATCCGACACAAGCTGGGCGTCGATCGGCTGCCCGCGGAACTGGCCAGCCTCGGACGGCGCGTGCGGAGAAAGTGGCGAAAACTCCTCAGTCCCGTGCCCTGACGTCGGCAGTTGCACGATGCGGATGCATGGCCGATACTCCCCCACCGGTGGTGGATGAGCACTCGAGGAGAAACACATGACCGCAGCGGGATATGTCACCGACGTCGCCTACATTCCTGGCTTCTATCCGCAGATGTCGCCCGTGGCGATGCGCTATGTCGCCGCCCTGAACGGCGTCGTGCCGCCGGCGACGGCGGAGGGCTTCCGCTTTCTCGAACTCGGCTGCGGGCTCGGACGTTGCGTCACGACGCTCGCCGCGTGCCACCCCCGGGGTGAGTTTGTCGGCGTGGACGTGAATCCCGATCACACTGCGGCGGTCGCCCGCGACATCGCCGCGGGCGAGCTCGGCAACGCCCGGATCATCACGGCCGACTTCGGCCACCTGCCCGAAGACGTGGGCAGCTTCGAGTTTATCGCGTTGCACGGCGTCTACAGCTGGGTGGCGCCGAGCGTCCGCGAGGAGATCCTCGCGATCGCCCGTGACCGCCTCGCCCCGGGCGGGCTGCTGCTGGTGAGCTACAACGCCATGCCGGGCTGGGCCCATCTGCAGCCGATCCGCGGCATCCTGCGCCAGTATGCGGCCCTGCGGAAGGGAGACAGTGTGCAGCGGGTCCGCGACGCCGTCGCCTACCTGGTCTTCATGCGGGAGAAGCACGCGAAATACTTCGAGGACAATCCCCGGGCCGCGGCCTATGTCGACGCCCTCTTGCAGCAGGATCCGCGTTATCTCGCCCACGAGTATCTCAACGAGCACTGGACGAGCTTCTATTTCGCCGAAGTGGCGGGAGCGTTCGGAGAGAAGGGGCTCTCGTTCGTCGGCAGCCTGCCGGTGTTCACGAATTTCTGGGATCTCTGCGTCCGGCCGGAGTTCCAGGAGCTGTTCCGCACGACGTCGAATCGGCTCGTGACCGAGGCACACAAGGACTTTTGTGCCAACACGGCCTTCCGCTGGGACATCTACGCCAAATCGCCGCGGCTGATGCGGGACGTGACCGAACGGATCCGCGCGGTCGACGATCTCCACTACCGCGCGACGCGGCCCGATGTCACGCTGCCCTATCAGGCCAATCTCGGGGTCGTCACTTCGACGGTGCAGGGGCCGCTCTACGAATCGCTGCTCCGCCTGCTGTCCGGCCGGAGCATGCGGCTTTCCGAGATCGTGGCGAGCGAAACGCTGAACGGCACACCTCCCCAGGATATCGTCCGTGCCGTCGACGCCGGAGTCGCCATGGGGCTGTTCGACGTCACCGCCGGCCCGCTCGAGTCCCCGCCGGCCTCGGTTTCGGAGGCTGTCTCGATCGCTCATCCCTTCAACAGGGCGGTGCTCGCTTCGGACTCGCTGGGCGGCCGCTCCGTCGCACTGGCCAGCATGCTGTCGGGCACCGGTCACCCGGTCGGCGACCTCGATGCCGCCATCCTCCACGAACTCGCCGAACGTGGCCGTGACGGCCTGGCGGCGCGGGTGTCGCAGCGTCTCGACGCAAGCGGTCGGACGCTGCAGGAGAATGGCAAGCCCGTGGCCGATGCAGCCGAGCGTGGGCGGCTCGTCCAGGAAGCCTGCGACGCGTTCATCTCCAAGAGCCTGCCCGAACTCGTCCGCCTCGGGATCGTATCGGGCGGCACCGCCTGAGCCAGCTCCCGGCTACCGCTGGATTGGCACGAGCGGCGGGTTGGCGACGTTCGGCGCGGGGGCCGCTTGCGGCACCGGTGGCTGGATCGGGGCCAGCGGCTGGATCGGCGGCGTCTGGATGGGGAACGCCGCGGGCTGGGCGAGCGTGACCGGCAGCGGCGCAGCAGGCTGGGCGGGCAGACCCACCGGCACGGCTGCGGCCGCCGGGGCAGCGGCAAGCTGACGGGAGCGGGCATTCAGATCGTCGATCAACTGTTGCACTTCCTGGCGGATGCCGATCCCGCGATTCTGGAAGACGTCGGCGGGCGTCACCCCGAAACGGCCGTAGAGCACCGAGTCGGCGTTGTGGTCGACCGAGAGATCGGCACCGCCGAGCGAGACGCCCATGAACAGGCCGCGGCTGCGGGCATAGGAGTAGATCTCGGCACCGAGCTTCGCGTCGGTGCCCGCGTTGGCCTGGACGCCCACGGGGCCCGCCGCCACGGAGGCATCGGCGCCGAGCGTGACCTTCTGCCCTTGGAGCACACCGTTCAAGCTGCGTGGCGTGGCGAACACGAGCAGGATGTCGGCCGACTGCACCCCCACCTGGAAGCCGACGCTGCCGCCTCCCATGGTCACCATCACCGGCGGGCTCCAGCTGCGATCGGGGTTGCGGACGTGCAACACGCCGCGGCCGTAGTTCACGCCGAGGA
>JBJTSM010000127.1:0-6188 GCA_046076685.1 Planctomycetia bacterium
CGAGCTGGCCGGCGACGATCTCCGCACGGGACGGAAGGCCCTCGGCGGCCGACCATGGCAACGGCACCTTTTGTTTCAGGGCGGCGGCATTCCAGTCTGGTCGGGCGGCCCAATCCGGCGAAATCGCCAGGTGTGCGCAGCCGGCGACGGTGCAGCCGACGAGCAGGCACAGAACAGCGGCCGTCACCGAGGGTGACGGGCGGTAGGCCGGCGGGATGGAGGGAAGGTGTCGCAAGGCGGCGATGCTATCGACGCCTGCCGGCCCGGCCAAGGCCGATCTGGCCCGCGTTTTCCGTCCGCCGCGAGAGCAATGCCCCGCAGACCGCCTCCAGGCAGACCGGCCGGCCGAGCACCACGGCGGCACCCGCCCGCATCGCCGCCGCAACGGTGTCGCCCCGGGGAAAACTGTCGAGAACCAGGATGAACAGGCCGGGGCGGTTGGCCGCGAGGAGCCGCAGCCACTCGAGGTCGCGGGCGGTGAGGTCGCGGACATCCCAGACGAGCACATCGGCCTGTTCGTCGAGACGCGGGCGGCCTGCCTGCCGCGTCTCGACGGCATGGCCGGCGAGCACGAGCAGATCGCAGAGCCCATCGAGATCGTCGGCGTGCGATGCGGCCACCGACAGTTCGATACCGGGCCAAAGCAGCCGCGGCGGTTCGCCAGATCGGCCACGCATGCCGCCGATCGATTCGAGCAGCCGTTCCTCGCGGCGGGACGTGGCTGGCAGGCCGAGGCTCGTGGGCAGGCCCGCCTCGATGGCCGCCAGCCACCAGGCCGACCGGCTCGGCAGGTCGTGCCAGGGCACCTCCTCGATCCCGGGCAGCGCCGGGCCGCTCCGCCTACGGCCGTCCACCAGGCTCGACGCCACCGACACGATCGGCATGAGCGGCCACGCCCGCGAGAGCAGAAGGGCATCCGCCATCGTGAACCGGCCCGGCCTGTCGGCGGCCAGCACCGCGAACACCGGAGTGGAATCGGCACCCGCTGCGGCCGCGGCGATGGCCGCCGCCTGCTGCGGTGTGTCGGCGTGGGTCACATCGGCATGGGCGGCGACCCCGGCCCGGGCCATCCCCAGTTCGAGCCCTTCGGCCGATCCGATCCACACGACCCGCGGCCGCAGGGCCCCGTCCTCGGGACTGGCCGCGGGAACGCTCGGAGCAAGACCGTTCGGAGAGAGGCGGGAGACAGGAGCCATCTTGCCCATCGTCCCATCTCGCTGGTCGTGGCGGCAAGCTGGGCTGGCTGCGAAGACGGCTTTTCTTCGCACGGAAGCCGACCTTGACCGGTCTGAAGGCCCGCGGACAATGTGCGGCCGGCCAGGTTCAAGGATGAACATGGCAGCGTTTTCCGAGGCCGGTGCGGCGGTTTCCCCTATCGCTCGAATGATTCGGGCAAGGGCGGGTGGACCAGCACGCATCGGCCGCAGGCAGGAGGCCGGTATGGGTGACGACAGGGTTCGTGATCGCGACGACGAGGCGGGCCGTCGCGGCCCACATCGCCGCCTCAGCGGCGGCCGCGATGCCCACCGCGGCATCAGGCTCTCCGAGGTGCTGCCCGGCGCCACCTTCTTCGCCTGCGACGACATCGTCGCCACCGGCTGTTCCGATGATCCCGACACCTGCGGCCCGGGAGACGTGTTTGTCGCCCGGCTGACGCCCGATGGAGACGGCCACGACGACGTCGAACGGGCGCTCGACCGCGGCGCGGCGGGCGTGGTGGCAGAGCGCATGATTCCTACCTTCGGCACGCCGCTGTGCCTCGTGCCGGAAAGCGGCTGGGCACTGGCCCGAATCAAGCACGCCCTCGCGGGCGATCCCGCCCGGGGTATGCGGGTGATCGCCATCACCGGCACGAGCGGCAAGACGACCACGGCGTGGCTCACCGCCTCCGTGCTGGCCGAGGCGGGGCTGCGGGTGGGTGTGCTTTCCGACCTGGGCTGCCTCACCGCCGATGCCACCGAGCCGGTGATGGTCGACCTGGGCCGGCCCGAGGTGCTCGCCGACTGGCTGCGGCGTCTCGCCGAGGATCGCTGCACCCACGTGGTCGTCGAAGTCTCGAGCACCATGCTCGCCGCCGACTGCCTCGCCGGGATCGCCTGCGACACCGTCGTCGTCACGAATCTCGCCGTGGCCCATCTCGACATCCATGGCACGACCGCGGCCTACCACGCGGTGAAGGCCCGTATCCTCGACTGCCTCGCCACCGACGGCTGTCTCGTCGCCTCGAGCGACGACGATCGAGTCGGTCGGCTCGTCGAGCGGCGGATCGCGGAGGCTGGCCGTGCCGCCGTGATCACCGCCGGGCTTTCGGCGGCTGCCGACGTGAACGCCACGCCGGTCGAGCGGACGCTCGCGGGCCAGACGTTTCTCATCCGGGCGGGCGGCCATTCGATGCCGGTGGCGGTGTCGACGCCGGTGGCGTCGTTCGTCCGCGACAGCCTGCTGGCGGTGGCCATCGGCCTCCGCTACCGCGTGCCGCTCGAGCGGATCGTGCGCGGCATCGAGGCCTGCGGCAGCGTGGCGGGCCGGATGGAGCGGATCGATCGCGGCCAGCCCCACGCGGTCTTCGTCGATCAGCCCACGAGCGGCCACGCCGTGGCCGCCGCGCTCGGCGGGCTGCGCCGGCTGACTCCCGGGCGGCTCGTGGTGCTCGCGGAAGCAGCCTGCGCCGGGAGGCTCGTCGCCGCCGCCGCGGCAACGGACGAGCCCGTCCGCGACCGCGACCGGCGGGCGGCCGCCGCCCGTGCCACCGCCAGGTTCAGCCGCCGTGCCCTGCGGTGGGCCGACGACTGCCTCGTCGTGCCGGCGACGCTGATGGACGAACGGGGTGGGGCCGCCGACGTGGCTGCCTATGCCCGGATCGACCGGCTGCTCTCGTCCCTCGGCGAGCAGGACTGCCTGCTTGTGCTGGGCGACGTGACCGGCCGCGGCCAGGGCCCCATCGAGCCCGACGGCGACCCGCTGCCGCTGGCGGCGGTGGTCGACGGCTGGCTGCAACTGGCCCACGTGCCGCAGCCCTTCACCTCGGGCCGGCACGCGGCCTGACCTGCTTCCTCTTTTCGTCGCCGGATGGACGCCGCCGAGCGGCTTGGGGCAGAATACCGCCACCGGGAGAGTTCTGGATCCCGGGCTGATTGACTTTCACCAGGTGCCCTTCATGAAGTCTCGCTCCACCGGTGCGGCGGTCGATGCCGCGCCAGCCGACGCACACCGCGGCGGCACGCCGTTCGACGATCTCGGCCTGGCCGTCTCCTGCCGCGAGCCGCTCTCCCATCACACGTGGCTCGGCATCGGCGGGGAGGCGGGGTATTTCTGCGAACCGGTCGACGTGGAGGCGCTGTCGCGGGTGGTCGCCCGCTGCCACGCCCAGCGGATTCCGCTCCGCGTGATCGGCGGCGGGTCGAACATCCTCGTGCCATCGACCGGCTTTGCCGGCATGGTGGTGCGGCTCTCGGCACCCGCCTTCTCGACCATCGACGTGGAGCGACCGATGCTCCGTGCGGGCGCAGGCGCGAAGCTCGTGCACGTTGTCTCCGCGGCCGTGCAGGCGGGGCTGTCGGGCCTCGAAACGCTCGTGGGCATCCCGGGCACGGTCGGTGGCGCGGTCGTGGGCAATGCCGGCGGGCATGGGGGCGACATCGGCGAGTGCGTGCGGGAGGTGAGCGTGATGCTGCCCGACGGCACGACCGAGATCCGGTCCGGCGCCAAGCTGGCGTTCGAATCCCGCTGGAGCAATCTCGACGACTGCATCGTCACCGGCTGCCGGCTCGAACTCGACCAGGAGGATCCCGAGCGACTCACGAAGCGGATGCAGAAACAATGGATCGTGTCCCGATCCGAGCAGCCTTCCGGCACGCGAACCGTGGCGATGATGTTCAAGGATCCCCATGGGCACTCGGCCGAATCACTCGTCGTGCAGGCGGGCGGCCGCGACCTGCGGGTGGGCGAGGCGTCGGTCTACGCGCCGCATGCCAACTACGTGGTGGCGGCACCGAACTGCCCCAGCGACGACGTGCGGGGGCTGATCGAACTGGTGCGGGCCAAGGTTCGCGAGCGGCTCGGAGTGGAACTCACGCCGCAGATCGAAGTCTGGTGAAAGGGGCGATGCAATGGGTGCCCCTCCACGCCGCGGTCGGCCGGCTGTCGCCGAGGAATCGGACGACGGCGGTCTGGCCCGCTTTCTCTCCGAGCATCGGGCCGGCCTCGGTGCGCTCGTCGTGATCGTGGCTGCGGCCTGCGCGGGCTGGGCCGCGTGGTCTCGGGTGTCGGACCCGGCGCGGAGCCATCCCGACATGCTGCTCCCGCCCGATGCCGTGGAACTGCGGGGCGTGGCCCCCTGGGTGCGGTCCGATCTCAAGACGGAGGCGCTCCGCAACGCGAGCCTCGACGGCGGCCTGCCGCTCGACGACCCGGAACTCTCGCGGCGGCTCGCCCGCGCCTTCGAGATGCATCCCTGGGTGCGGCTGGTCGTGGGCGTCGCGCTGCGTCATCCGGCCGCCGCGACGGTCGAGGTGGAGTGTCGCGAGCCGGTGGCGATGGTGGGCGTGAAGGGAGGGCTGCTCGCCATCGACGCCGATGGGGTCGTGCTGCCAAGCGCCGACTTCACGCCCGAGTCGGCGGCGCTCTATCCGCGGCTGGCCGGCATCGACTCGAGCCCGCAGGGGCCGGAAGGCACCCCGTGGGGCGATCCCCTCGTGGAGGAAGGGGCGGCGGTGGCGGCGGCGGTGGGGCCCGAATGGAAAACGCTCGGTTTCACCGAATGCCGGCCGGTGGGAAAGCATGGCCAGAGCCGCTGGGAACTCGTCGGCCCGCCGCCGCGGGTCATCCTGTTCGGGTCGGCACCAGGCCGCGAACCGGAGGGGGAGCCATCGGCCGCCGCGAAGATCGCGCGGCTGCAGACACTCGCCGGCGACTCGACGGAATCACTCGACCTGACGAGGCCCGATCCTGACGAGGATGCCGCGGCCGATCAGGGTTCGCGGGGCTCGCGGGTGCCCTCGATCCCGTCACCCTGACGCACTCCCGTCGGCGAGCACGAGCCTGCGGACGGCCTGAAACTGCGGATGCTCGGCGGAGCGGCACCATTCGAAGAGGATGGCCTCGGTGGTGGTGAGGATGGCGCCCGAAGACTCGAGCCGCCGCAGGGCGATCTCGTGGTCGCTCCGGTGACGGGAACTGACGGCGTCGACGGCGACGAACACCGCCAGCCCACGGGCGAGCAGATCGAGCGCGGTCTGCGCGATGCACACATGGGTTTCGAGGCCGCAGAGCACGACCGCCTCGACGTCGGCGGCGAGCGACCGGGCGAAGTCGTCGCTGCCGCAGCAGCTGAAGGCCATCTTCGTCACGGCGGGCGGCAGCTTCGCAGCAAGCGCGGGCGGCGTGGGCCCGAGCCCCCGTGGATACTGCTCCGTGAGCACGCGGCGGACGCCGAGCAGCGTGGCCGCGTCGGCGAGCCGGGCGGCCCGGGCCACCACGTGGGGGCCGTCGGCCATTGCGGGCAGGAGCCGCTCCTGAATGTCGACGACGCACAGGAACGAGGTGAGGGGGTCGAGTCGCATGGAATCCTCGTGAAGGGGGCGGCATCATAGATCGGCCAGCGTGAAGGTGCCACGCGGCGTGAAGCGAAAGGTGCGGCCGGTCTCCGAATCGATCCGGATGTCGATGTCGAGCCGGTCGGCGGGCAGGGCCCGGGCGATCCGCTGCGGCCATTCGACGAACACCCAGGCAGGGCCGGCGGTGGCGTCTTCCCAGCCGATCTCCTCGAGATCGCCGGCGCCGGCAAGCCGGTAGAGATCGGCATGCACGAGCCGCGCGGGGCCGGCGTCGGCCGGCCGGTCGCGGCCGGGCAGAGCGTGCACGTGGATCAGGCCGAACGTCGGGCTCACCACCTCGTCGGGATCGATGCCCGCCGCGGCGGCCACCGCCTTCACGAACGTGGTCTTGCCGGCGCCGAGGTCGCCCTCGAGCGTCACGAAGGCCCGCGGGGGAAGGGCCGCCGCCAGCCGCCGTGCGAGCGGCGCCAGGGCCACTTCGGTTGGCACCTCCACCGTCACGCTCCGCGGCGGGCCGTCTTCAGCCGTCGAACGCATGGACGTATCCCTTCGGTTCGAGCGGCCGTCGCCGGCCGTCGGCCTCCGCGGCGACGAGGCCCGGCTCCGCCGTCAGCTCGCCGATGATCGTCAGCG
>JBJTSM010000128.1:0-2601 GCA_046076685.1 Planctomycetia bacterium
TGGTGTCGCATGTCGTGGCCTCCTTGTAGTCAGCAGCTTGTGGTCAGCAGCTTGTGGTCAGCAGCCGAGGATCGTCCGCACGGTCGACGGATCGATCCCGTCGACGAGTTCCACGTGGCCGATCCGCGTGGGGAGGACGAAGCGGAGCCGGCCGCCGACGGTTTTCTTGTCGCGGGCCATCGTGGCGAGCAACGCGTCGGCGGTGAAGCCGGGCCCGGTCGGCACGGCCACCGGCAGGTCGAAGGCCCGCAGGAGCTGCTCCTGCCGCGCGACCACGTCCGGCCCGATCCGGCCGACCGCCCGCGCGAGCGCCGCGGCGGAGGCCATGCCGACGGCGACCGCCTCGCCATGCAGGAGCGTGCCGTAGCCCGCGGCCGTCTCGTAGGCATGGGCGAACGTGTGGCCGTAGTTGAGGATCGCCCGCAGGCCCGTGATCTCACGCTCGTCGGCCTCCACGACGCCGGCCTTGAGCGCCGCGGAGCGGCCGACCACGTGGCCGAGCGCCGCCGCCTCCCGCCGCAGGATCGCGCCGGTGTTGGCCGCGAGCCAGTCGAAGAAGGCGGCGTCGAGGATCATCCCGTATTTCACCACCTCGGCGAGACCGCTTTTGAATTCGCGGTCGGGCAGCGTGGCGAGCGTGGCGACGTCGGCGAACACGCCGCGGGGCTGCCAGAAGCTGCCGACGAGATTCTTGCCGGCCTCGAGATTGATGCCCGTCTTGCCGCCGATCGCGCTGTCGACCTGCGCCACGACCGTCGTCGGCACGTGCCAGACGGACAGCCCGCGGCCGAACGTGGCGGCGGCGAATCCGGCCAGATCGCCCACCACGCCGCCGCCGACGCCGACGACGTGCGTGTGGCGATCGACCGCGAGGCGGGCGAACTCGTCCCAGAGCCGGTGAAGGGCGGCGACCGATTTCGAGGCCTCGCCCGACGGCACGGAGACAGCGGCGACCTGGAGGCCGGCGGCCGTGAGGCCGGCGGCGGCGGCGGCGGCGTGGGAATCGGCCACGGCCGCATCGGCGATCACGACGACGCGGTTCGCGCCCCGGGCCGCGATCGTCGGGCCGATCGAGCCGATCACGCCGCCGCCCACGACGATGTCGTAGGAACGGTCGGCCTGGCCGGCGTCTGCGGGGAGATGGACGCGGATGGTGGCGGTGTCGTGCAACACGTGAGGCCCATCGAGCCGCTCAGGCCACGCTCACGCGGTCGAGGTCGGCCGGGGTGACGGTGATCACGCGGGCGAATCCGGTGTGCTGCCGCGTGTAGTCGAGTTCCGCGGCTTCCTGCGGCGCGGCATGCAGCAGCGTCTCGACGCGGGCCTTGTCGGCGTCCGACCAGTCTTCGTAGTCATCCGGCCAGACCGTATGGTTTTCGACGACGAGGGCTTCGCGATAGGGATCGAACGCGTTGGGCATGCGCGGCGGCTCCGATTGGCAAGGCGGTGCGGGCGGATGGATCGCCCCGACAGTTCCCGAGTATACAGTGCTCGGTGCCGAATGTGGCATGTCCCAAGGAGCCTGGTCGATGTCCCGAACCACCCCCGCGCCGGTCGCTTCTCCGCAGGTTCCGACCGCCAGCACCGGTGCCGCGCCGCGGGGGAGTTGGCTGGTCGCCGGGCTCGTGCTGCTGGGGCTGGCGGCGGCGAGCACCGGCATCTGGTTTCAGCGGCATCAGACCCGCCGGTGTCTTGCGTTCTACGGTCCGGAGGCGGCCCGGCGGATCACGTCGGCCCCGACGGTCGAACTCCTGCTCGTGCAGCCGGGCTCTGGGCCCGGCCGGCTGGCGGCCCGCGAGCGCATCGACGTCTCGACCGCCCCCGGCCTTGTCCACCTGCGGCGTGGGCTGGTCGAAGACGCCAACTTCGGCTGGCTCGTCGCTGGTGAAGCTGTCGGAGCCGCCCCGCCGTTGCCGCCCGAGGCCTGGGACGTGGCGCTCGTGTTTCGCGAACCGGAGGGCGGCTCGACCATGCTCGTGATCGACTTCGATTCCGCGGGAGGCGGGCTCACGGTGGTGGGGCAGCCTGGGCGAATCGGGTTGGGGAGGATCGGGCCAGGGCTCGAAAAGTGGATTCGGTCGACGCTCGGGCGGCTGACGCAGTAGCGGATGGCTGAAAATGGGCTTTTTTGGGGGCGGGGGGCCGCCTATGCTCCCCGCCCGTCGGCGGATGTGCCGGCGGATCTTTCAGCCAGCGAGGTTTTGCATGCGCTCCATCGCCGTGGCCAATCAGAAGGGTGGTGTCGGCAAGACGACCACGTCTGTGAACCTCGCCGTGGCCCTGGCGCGCACGGGCCGCCGGGTCTGTTTGGTCGATCTCGATCCCCAGGCGCACGCCACGCTGCACGCGGGCGTCATGCCCGGCTCGCATCCGCTCTCGGCCTACGACGTGCTCGCGTCGGGCCAGCCACTGGCGGCGGCGACCGTGGACGCCGGCGAGAACCTCTGCGTGGTGCCCTCGCACATCGATCTCTCGGCGGTGGAGATGGCGCTCGCCGGCCGCAGCGGCCGGGAGCTGATCCTGCGGCAGCGGATCGAGGCCGATCCGCGGTGCACCCCCGCCGGCGACGACATGGCCCCCTTCGACTACATGGTGATCGAC
>JBJTSM010000129.1:0-6414 GCA_046076685.1 Planctomycetia bacterium
TGGGAGTTTCTCGAACGGCTGCGGGCGGCACTCGCGCGTCCACACTGCTGGCCTGACGACGCAGCGGCTCCTGGCGAGCAGCCCTGACCCGCTACGGAACATTTTTCGGAACAATTCGGACGGTAGCGTTTTATTCGCAGCGGCATTGGACCTGCCGCAACAACCGGAGAACACAAGCTTGGCAACGCAGGCGGTTTGGGAGAGGGGACTTTCACAACGCGCAACGGTTCAAGCCATGAGCCCTGATGCTGAACAGCTCTTCGCTGCGGCCAGGGCAACGCCTTCGGGAACCCCGTTTCCGGCGGATCGAATCGTGCTTGAAAATCAATCCGCTGGATCTGGCGGAAGTTCCACGCCGCCGCCTTGACCTCGGCGCGGCTTGAGCTGACGTTTCGCGACGAGCGCGGTCTTGATGCGGTCGTAGGTCTCTTCATCCCAGCCAAGCCGCCGGCAAACCTGTTTGTTGCTGGCCTTCGACTCCGGAAACGACCGGATCGCCGAGAGGAGCTCGGCCGCCAACGACTCGTCCGTGCCACTGGGAACCTGCCTATTTTCAGCTCCAGACCCGCCGGATGGTCCTGCCGTACCTTCGCCGTCGTCTTCTTCCTGGGCGTCATCGTCGCCGCTTCCTGACGCAAAACGTTCCACCGCGGACGGCAACACGGGCGGACCGAAGTCTGCCGGTTGCAGGGGGATTTGCGTCGCTCCGAGCTGACCGTAGTCCCGCGGATTGCATGACAGAACGATGATCTGCAGACCGCGGCGAGCGCCAAGGTCGAGCAGACGCTGCACGGCCTTGAGCCGATCCGGGTCGGAGTTCGTAAAGGCATCGTCGAACACCATGGGGAGGGATCCCTGCGCGGGTTCGGCGCCGGCTTCGCGGGTCTCCTCGCCCGCGAGCAGTTCCGCCATCGCCAACCGTGCCGCCGCCGCCACCTGCTCCTTCGTCCCCCCGCTGAGCACCGCAAATCCAAAGTCAAAACCGCCGACCTTCGGCCGCGACACACGGAAGCCCTCGAGCCCGTCGTCGGTCACCGTGAGCGAAACCTGACTGCCGCTGCCGTAAAGGGCATCGAGATACTCTGCCACCTTCAGCCGCAAGGGTTCCGCAAACCTTGCGGCAACCGCGCGCCGACGCGAGTCGAAAAGCTTGCGGAGATGGTCCAGGGCTTTTGCCCGCCGCTCGGCTTCGGCATGCCGTCGACCGGCCGCCGCGAGTTGGGCTTCCGCCTCCGCCTTTGCGGTGTGCAGGTCGAACGTGCCGACCTGCCGCAACTGGCCACGAGCCTCGGCCTGCCGTTCCCGCGACTGCGCGATATGTTGCTTTTCCTTCTCGATCACTCGCTTCAGCCGCTCCACGTCAGCCCGAACGTCGTTCGGACGCTTCGCCTTCAGCACGCGGGTGGTCTCGTCAACGGCATTTTGGGTCCGCCTCTTTTCGAGTGCACGTTTTTCCAGTTCTGCCGTGCGGTCGATGCCGTGCTGCTGCTCGAGCGCCGCCTTGAGGCCTTCCAGCCGCTGCAACTCACTGCGTTGCGTGGCGATGACTTCTTCAGCTTGCGCCCGCTTGCGGCGGGCTTGGTCCAGCACCGAGTTGGCGTCGTCGAGAGACGCCCGGGCGGCCTGCGTGGCATCGCCGGCTTTCTGCCAGCGGTCCTCGACGGCCTCCCGAACCGTCGCCAGTGCGGCCGCATCCGCGGGACACTGATAACCGGCCGGCATCTTGCGGGCGATCTCGCCTTCGACCGTGTTGATCGCCTTGGACACTTCGTCCAACTGCCGCCGCACCTTTTCGCCATCGAGTGCCTCGATCGCCGACAGCCGCCGCTGCCGCTGCGATTCAGCCGCCGCCCGGTCCTCGAGGGTGCGGCGGGCTGCCGCGACGTCCGCCAGCCCCAGGGTCGTGAGCCGTGTCGCCAGTTCATTCTCCAGCGTGGTGATCGCCACGCGCACGTCGGCGATCGACTGACCACCCCCGGGCGTGATCCGGATCACCGTGCTGCCGCCCACGAGCAACCTCGCTGGCTCCGTGAGCGTCTCCTCCGTGCCGGTCAAGAGTGTCTTGCCGTCGAGCGTGATGGCGTCGCCTGCATCGAGGACTTCGATTCGCGTGGCGATCGCCTTGAGCATGCTTTTCGCAGCGTGCACCTTGCGGTCGAGTTCGTCCAACTCTCCGACCAAGACGACGTCGACCTCGGCCCACTTCCGCAGTTGGTCCTCCAACTCCTTGACGACCGCTTCATGGCCGTCGATCTGATCCTGCTTCCGCTGGAGTTCCACGTGATCCGCACGAAGCGTGAAGCGCCGGTCGATCGCGGCCAGGAGATCCCTCTCGGCCATGACCTCCTGCTGATCCTTGGTGGCTTGCATGAGCGACGTGGCGGCCTGCGACGCAGCCTGCTCCGAACGCCGTTCGTGGGCCGTCAGGGCAGTCACTTCCCGCTCCTGCGGCTCGATCTTCACGCGCAGCGTACTGAGTTCTTTTGCGACCTCCACGATCTCCCTGTCGCCGTCGGCCAGTACCTGGTAGGCATCGGCGGCCGCCCGGGCAGCGGCCTCCTCCTGCCGCAGAGACTGATCGAGCCTGTCGACCTCTGCCAGATCCTCGGAGGCGATGGACAGGTCTTTTTCAGTGGTTTCCAAGGTCGCCTGATGCGATCGCTGGGCTTCGTCTTCGCGGGCGATCGAGTCTGCGGCCAATTCGAGCGAACGGAGCTGGGCAGTGATGGCCTGCACGGCCGCGGCGGCCTTGTCACGCTGCTCTCGAGCGGCATGCAAATCGGATCCCTGTCGCGGGTCGCCATTTTCCCTGAAGGCTGCCTCGTGCGCGGCGACGACCCGCTCGAACGTCGCGGAATCCCGCTCTGATTCGGCAAGATTGCCTCCCACGAGGGCCGTGAGCCGTTGCCGGAGCGTGCTGGCGGCGGCGTTGAGCACCGTGGACGAGGTGGGATCGTTGGCGGCGGACCCCTGCCACACCCAGAGGTGCGACCACTGCATCAGAAAGTTACTCTTCCACTTGGCCGGCAACTGCTCGACACCGAGGATGCGATGAAGCTGTTCCTCGGCCTCATCGCCATCGTGTCGCTTGCCGGCGTCGTCGACGAGCATGGCGGAGGAGCCGCTTTTTCCGTTGAACACCTTGTGCAGGGTGTATGTCCGACCGCGGGCCTCGAACTCAACCGTCACCTCCGGGGCAGCCCCCCTGCCTCGCGGCCGGATCTTGTCGAGCCCCACTTCTGCCCTGTGCCGGAAAAACAGTGCCCGGTGGATAGCCTCGACGATCGTGCTTTTGCCCGCCTCGTTGGGCCCGCCCACGACGGTCAGCTTCTGGTCAAAATCGACTCTGAGCTGCCGATGCATGCGATAATTGACGAGCTGTGCAGATATGAGCCTCATCGCGATTCTCCCGCATGGGCGAACTCGTGGAGCAACGCGATCGCGGTGCCCGCGAGTTCGGCAGCGTCACCGCCGCGGTTCATCTCTTCCCGTAAAACAGTGGCCACGTGCCGGATCAATGAATCCTCGGGAGTGGCGGCCAGGGCCTCGATCTCGGCGGGGGACGGCGCGATCGCGACGTCTTGGTCAAGCCGCAGGTCCATCAATCCGGACTTCCAGCTTTTCATGATCCGTCCCAGTTCGTCATGCCCAGCGAGGCCGAGGCTGCCCGACAGCGAGAGCCTCAGCAGCACCTGATCCCGCTGCATGCCACTCGTGATCTGTTCGAGGGCGTCAAGCAGTGCTTGGGGACCGGCGTCGGTCGCGAACGTCATCGCGTACGTGAGCCAACGGGTGCGGCCGGTCGCCACGGGCGTGACGTCGGGCGGCTTGCCGCGACCCGCGCGAACGACGATGACGTGGCCGGTCGTCTGGCCGGTCTTCGGAAAGCGGTCGGTCTCGTGACTCCCGGAGTACCACGCCTTGTCACCGGCCTGCACGAGGCCGTGCCAGTCGCCAAGCGCCACGTAGTCGAGCTGCGCGGTCGGCAGGTTGGCCAACTCGATGAAGTTGGCCTGCCGGGAAACGTCTTCCTCGTCGCCCTCCTGCGTGAAGTTGAGCGTGCTGCCGTGGGCGACCACGATCCGCGGCCGCTCATCGGCGCTCCCAAAGTCGAACTCGTGGATCCAACGGCAGGGATCGGTGAGACTCTGCCGGCGGCCGAGCGGACAGGGAAAAAGCACGTAGCCGTCCCTTTCGACGGGCTTTGCGTCGAGCAGCACGCAAAGATTCGGGGCGCGGGCACGGCTCTCGTCGACGAAGAAGGGCTGCTCCCAGACACTGCCCGGACCAGCATGGTCGTGGTTGCCCGGAATCACGTAAACGGGAACACCGACCGAGCTGATGGCGTCGCAGGCGGCCGATACCGTCTCGGGGCTGGGACTGTTGGAATCAAACACGTCACCCGCCACCACGACGAAGGCGGCGCTGTTGGACCGGACGACCTCGCCGATCCGCCTGATGGCATCGATGCGTTCTTTCTTGAGATTCGCACGTTTTTCATCGGCGACCCGGGAAAACGGCTTGCCAAGCTGCCAGTCGGCGGTGTGGATGAAGGTGATCATGCGTTGTGAAAAGAGGTGTGTGAACGGTGCCGTGGATACGCCTTGCGGGAATTACGGCAATCAGGCCCCGGCGCTTCCACGGTATCACAATCGCCCCGCCAGGCCCGTGGCGCGGCGGATCGGCCGCCTGATCGCGGCCTCGATCACCGCGCGCGAGCCGACCACCGTCACCCGCTTCGACGCGCGGGTCACGGCCGTGTAGAGCAGCTCCTTCGTCAGGATCCGGCTGGCCCGCTCCGGCAGCACGACAACCACGTGCTCATACTCCGAGCCCTGGCTCTTGTGGACCGTGAGGGCGTGCACCGTGTCGACGTCCTCGAGCTGCGACACCGCCACGCGACGCGGCTCCCCCTGCGCCCGCGGAAACGCGACATACCGCGGGCCGTCGGCGTCTCCCCGCACGACGATCCCGACGTCGCCGTTGAAGAGATCGATCGCGGGGTTGTTGCGGGTCACCATGATCGGCCGACCCGCGTACCACGAATTCCAGCCCCCGACGCCGAGCTGCTTCTCGACCCGGGCATTCCAGCCGGCCACGCCCGCTGCGCCGGCCCGATGGGCACAGAGCACCTGCAGCGCCTTCCGGGCGGTGAGCGCGTCGGCATCCTTCCCCTCCTGCGCCAGCGACCGCAGGAGTGCGGCATGCTCCACCACCTCGGCCACGACCGTCTTCAAGTCGGCCGAGCCGGGCTCGATCCAGCGGATCGACTCCGGATCGTCGGGCATCGTGTTGCCGGGATCGGGAGGCGGATCCCAGCGGCGGTCGAGGATCTCAAACGCCCGGGCGACCCCCGCCCCGTCGGCCGCGAGGATCGCATCGGCGAGCGCCCCGATCCGCGGCCCGAAGCGATGCCGGGTCCTGAGCGTCGTGGTGCGGTCGGCAAGCGGCGAACCTTCTCGGTCGGCGGCCTTCGCGATGTCGCCGAGCACCGAGCCCGCATCGACGCTGGCGAGCTGGTTGGGATCGCCCACGAGGAGCAGCCGCGTGTCGCCGCCGATCGCCGCCAGCAGGTGGTGCATCATGGCGCTCGACAGCATCGACGCCTCGTCGATCACCACGAGGCCGCCCTCGAGCTGGTTTCCCGCGTGGAACCGGTAGCGGGGCGTGCCATGCGGCCGGTAGCCGAGCAGCTTGTGAATCGTGACCGGCCGCACCCCCTCGACCTTGTCACGGACCTCCTGCGGCGCGGTCTTGATCGCTTCGGGCGCGTGCGGGTCGTGGAGGCGGGCTTTCAGCGCCTCTTGCATCCGCGCGGCGGCCTTGCCCGTGGGGGCCGCGAGGTAAATCTGCCGGTCGGGATCGTCTCGCATCAGCGTGATCAGCCGCGTGGCCACGGTCGTCGTCTTACCGGTGCCGGGACCGCCGAGCAGGATCTCGACGCGGGCCGCCTCCGGGCCGCTGAGCCGGCGGGCGATCTCCTCCTCCTCGTGCAGCGACCGGGCCAGGTAGAGCCGCGTGCCGGCGGGGCCGTGGTCGAGCTGAAACGGCGCCCGACTCTTGGGATCGCCCACGAGCGGCTTGGCCGCGGCAAGGCTGGCGATCCAGTCCTTGACGTCGGTCGTCCACCCGGGGAAGTGCTCCGCCGACAGTTCGATCTCCCCGCATGAGTCGCCGACCGCCGCCAGATCGACGCAGGTGTGGCCGTCCTGCGGGCTCCGCACGGCCAGGCACAGGGCGATCCAGGCCCGCAGGCTCAACTCGACCGCGGGTGAGTCGCGGCGGGCCATCTCCACGAGCATCGCGACGGCGGCGATGTCTTCGAGCCCGATCACGCCGGCCGCGACGTAGGCGGCCAGGTCGCGCGGCGCATCACCGGGCAGGCGGCCGTCCGGCAGCGTCGGGGCGGTGGCG
>JBJTSM010000130.1:0-3727 GCA_046076685.1 Planctomycetia bacterium
GCAAGTACGTCGGCGAGACGGAGGGCAATCTTGAGCACGCGCTCGACGTGCTCCGCGGGCTGGGCCCCGTCGTCGTGGTGATCGACGAGGCCGACGCGGCGCTCGGCAACCGTTCCTCGGACGGCGACTCAGGCACGTCGGCCCGCGTCTTTTCCATGATCGCCAGGCAGATGGGCGATACTCGCTACCGCGGCAAGATCATCTGGATGCTGCTCACGAGCCGCCCGGATCTGCTCCCGATCGACCTCAAGCGGCAGGGCCGCGCCGAGGTGCACATCCCGCTCTTCTACCCGCACGACCAGGCGGAGATGGACGCGATGTTCACGGCGATGGCCCGCAAGAGCCGCGTGAAGCTCGCGCCCGGCCTGCCGGGGCCCGTCGACCTGTCACTCGGTCTCTCCGGTGCCGACATCGAGAGCGTGGTGCTGGCAGCCCGGCGGAAGGGCCTGGAGCGGGCGGCCGATACCGGGCAGCCGAATCCCGACACGATCTCGGCGGAAGACCTGAAGGCGGCGCTCGACGACTTCATGCCCTCGGCGCAGGGGCTCGAGAAGGAGATGCAGGAGATCGCCGCGGTGCTCGAGTGCACCGAGAAGCGGTTCCTGCCCGAGCGGTGGAAGGAACAGGTCGGAAAGCCCGGCGGCCGGGCACACCTTCAGGAGCGGCTCGCCGCGATCCGCGAGGTGATCGGCACCTGAGGCCGAGCACCTGAATTCCCAGCCCCGATCCCAGTCGCCCATTCCGAACGACAGTCACCCCGATCCCCACACCCCGCAGGAGAGACCCATCATGGCCAAGGCATCAGCAGGCAAGACCCCGTGGTTCGACGAGGCGAGCGACGCCCCGCTGCTGGCTGAATACGCGCGGAAACTCGATTCTTTTCTCGACGTCGTGGCCGACGGCCGCGTCGATGCGCAGGAGATCACGGCGCAGGAGCAGCGTGTCGTGGCCCTCATGAAGGAGGTCGAGCCGCTCCTCTCGCCCGAGGCCCACGAGAAGGTCACGCGGCTGCTCTGCGAGGTGACTGCCTACGACCTCATGAACGCCTTCTACATGGCCGGTAAGTCGCGGCCGCCCACCAAGTTTCGCGGGTAGCCCTCCGATGGCGTGAACCGGCGCGGTCCCTTCCTTCTCCATTCGCACACGAGGATTTTCGATGGCTAGTCAACCCAAGGCTCCGTTCTGGCTCGCGGTCTGGGCCGTGATCCTGGGTCTCGTCGGCCTGGCGGCCTGGCGGGCCGGCATGCTGGATCAGTTCGGCCTCGGCCGACCGGCCGGCGGGGGCGGCAATGCCGCAGCCCGGCAGGCCGGTGGCGGTGGGCCCGGCCCGGGAGTTGGCGCGGGTGGAAGCGGGGCCGGCACCGGTGGCGAGCCTGGGGCCGAGGGCGTGCTCTTCGAGGCCGGCGACTCCGCCGTCCCGACCACCGTGAAGGAATACTCCTTCAAGCCGGCGGAGAAGCTGCCGCCGGTGAAGGGCACGAGCGCCTACAAGCCGCTCGAGAACGAGACCGTCCGGTTCGCCCTGAACGTCTGGGCCGGCTGGAGCCCGATCATTCTCGCCAACAACGGCTTCAAGGCGGGCAAGGTCTGGCAGGCGCCGGGCGGCAAGCCCTTCAAGATCGAACTGGTGCTCATCGACAATCCGGTCACGATGCGCGACGCCTACGCCGCCGGCGAGGTGCACATCGGCTGGGCCACGCTCGACATGATTCCCCTGTTCCTCGAGGGGCTCGTCGATCGCACCGGCGCGCCGAAGGACTCGCGGGTGATGCCCCGGGTGTTCCAGCAGGTCGACTTCTCCAACGGCGGCGACGGCATCGTCGTGCGCGAGGGAATCAAGACGGTCCGCGACCTCGCCGGCAAGAAGCTGGCGATGGCCCAGAATTCCCCCAGCCAGTTCTTCGCCCTGAACATGCTCGTGGCCGGCGGCCTCCAGCCGGGCGACGTCGACATGGTCTACACCGAGGACGCCTTCCAGGCGGCCGCGGCCTTCAACGCGCAGAAGGATCTGGCCGGCTGCGTCTCGTGGGCCCCGGACATCTACAACCTCGAGAAGGCCAAGGGCAACCGCATGCTCGTCACCACCCAGACGGCCAACCGGCTGATCGCCGACGTCTGGTTCGCCCGGGCCGACTTCGCCAAGGATCATCCCGACAAGATCGAGGCGATCGTGCGGGGCATCTTCGACGCCATGGAGGCGCTCAAGACCGAGTCGTCGCGGGCGAAGGCCGCCGAACTGATGGCGGCGGGCTACAACATCCCCGCGACCGACACGCTGGCCATGCTTGGCGACGCGCACAGCACCAACTGGGCCGAGAACTACCAGTTCTTCATCAACCGCAACAACCCCGCGAACTTCGAGCGGATCTGGAAGCAGGCCTACTACCTCTACCGCCGGATCGGCGCCATCTCGAATCCGCCGGTGCCGTTCGACCAGGTGATGGACTTCTCGGTGATCCAGAAACTGGGCGGCGAGCCGAAGTATGCGGAGAGCAAGGACGAATATGCCAAGCCCCTCGCTCCGAAGACGCTCTCGCAGATCAGGGCCGAGAACGAGGAGATTCTCACCAACACCGTGGTGATCCACTTCTTCCCCAACAGCTGGGATCTCCGCAAGCGGATCGTGCGCCGGATCGACGGGAAGGACGTCGAGGAGCCGTATGACCCGACGGTGGATCTCGTGCTCGACGAGGTGGGGGTGCTGGCAAAGCAGTTTGGCAACGCCCGGATCGTGATCGAGGGGCACACCGACGGATCGATGAAGGGGTCGGTGCCCGCGGCGATGGTGAAGGAACTGTCCCGTGAGCGGGCCGGATCGGTGAAGGCGGCGCTCGTGGGGAAGTTCGAGTTCGACGAGAACCGGTTTGCCGTCGATGGAGTCGGCTGGGACCGTCCGGCCGACCCCGAGCATCCTGACGATCACGCGAAGAACCGGCGGGTGGAGATCAAGGTCTATTCCGCCGAGAAGGAATGACGAGCCCATGACCACCGTCGCGGCCCCCGGTCCCGAGCCCGCGGCCTCCCCGCCCTCCCGGCCCGGGCCCGCCGTCGTGGCGGCGCCGGCCCGTCCGCTGCGGGGCGAGGCGCCCATGGTCACCGCTTTTTTGTGGGGCGTCACCTGCGTGGCGTGCGTGCTCGCGGCCTGGTTCATCGCCACCGCCGGCCAGGCCGAGGGCCGCTTCATCAGCCCCGCGATGCTGCCGAGCCCCGCCGAGACGCTCCGGGAACTGCCGCATGTCTTCGGCGAGCGGAAACTCGTCGCCAACACGCTCCGCACGCTCGCGCGGGTCTGCCTCGGCTTCGGCCTGACCGCCCTGATCGGTGTGCCGCTCGGGGTGCTCGCCGCCTGCTTCCCCGCGGTGCGGGCCTTCCTGGCCCCGCTGACCGTGTTCGGCCGCAACATTCCGGTGGCTGCCCTCATCCCGCTGACGTTCTTCCTGTTCGGCATCGGCGAATTCCAGAAGGTGATGCTCCTGTTCATCGCGAGCGTCGCCTTCGTGGTCAGCGACACGACCGCGGCGGTGCTCGAGGTGCCGCAGCGGTACGTCGACACGGCGCTCACGCTGGGGGCCTCGCGGCTGCAGATCATCCTCAAGGTGCTCGTGCCACTGGCGGCCCCGGCCGTCTTCAATTCGCTGCGGCTGCTCTTCGGGCTGGCCTTCGGGTATGTGATGCTCGCGGAACTCGTGAAGTTCGGCAGCGATTCGGGGGGGCTCGGCGACCTGAT
>JBJTSM010000131.1:0-2269 GCA_046076685.1 Planctomycetia bacterium
GACCTGACGGCGGCGCAGCAGGCGGTGTTGCGGCGGCTCGTCGACGTCTACTGCGACGCGATGCCCGAGGAGGTGGCGGCGGAGCGGCGCCGGCTGATCGAGGCGGCCGCGGGCGGCTGGGAGGCGGTGCGGTTTGCGTGGGCGGGCAGCCGCGAGCCGGGCGTCGGGCATTATTACCGCGTCGAAGGGCCGACCTTCGTGATCGAACTGTGCAACGTGCAGCCCGACGCCGAGGGCAATCCGGCCAACCACATCCACTGCGTGTGGCGGGACCGCACGGGCGATTTCGATATCCCGGCCGGCTGACGGTGAATCCCGGCGCTTGCGCTTAGGGCTTCTATGCCCTCATACAAGCCCCCGGCGCAAGCCGGGGGATCGCGTGCCCTCATACAAGCCCCCGGCGCAAGCCGGGGGATCCCGTGCCCGCATACAAGCCCCCGGCGCAAGCCGGGGGATTCCTTCACAGCTTCATCCGCATGCCGACGTCGTCGTTCCCCCCCGGCTTCTTCTCCGCGGGCGCGACCGGGCCGCCGTCATCCTCGCCGTCGGGGCCGACGGAGTAGACGAGCAGCGCGTCGTCGGTCCGCTTCACGAGCAGCGGCCGGTCGGCCGTGAACGGATCGCGGGATGTGGGCGGCAGCAGCGTCGCGATGAGTGCCTCGGCCGTCGCCGGGATCGCGCCCGTTTCGAGCCGCTGCTTCGTGGCGGCGACGACCGCGGCGGCGGCGCGGTGCCGGGCCACCGCTTGAGCCTGCGTGCGGAAGACCGCCCCCAGCGCCGGCATCATCAACGATGACATCAGCCCCGGGCTGCGGTCGCGAAGCTCCGCCTCCACGGCGTCGATCTTCTTTTTCACGTCCAGGTACGGCTCCGATCCGGCGGCCAGCTGCTGGTATTTCCGCATGACCGAGCGATAACCCGCCAGGTCGGCCTCCAGAAAAAACACCCGGTAGAGCAGCGTGAGCGGCAGGATGCGGAAGACGAAAGGCCGCGGCGATTGATTCACGGCGACCAGCTCGGGGAGATTCACCACGCCGAGCCGGCTGTCTGCCAGGTCGGCGAACGTCGAGAGCCCGAAGGCTTCCTCGCCGTAAAAATGGCTCGCCGTGGCGGGCGGCAGCGCGACGAGATCGGCGAATTCTGGGGCGCCGAGGCCGGCCGTGTCGCTTTTCCCGAGCTTCGGCAGCACCTCCGCGAGCGTGTCGACCGCCATGGCGTCGATGGCCAGGCCGACGAGGCTCGAGATCAGGATCGGCTCGCCGGCGGCATGCCGGCCGATCTGCCCGATGCGGACGACGTCGCCGAGGGCCTCCGTCACCCGGCCGTCGGCCGCCGCGCGGCGGGCTTGGAGGACGAGCAGCCGCGCCGCCTGACGCATGGAACTCAGTTCGGGCAGGAGCATGTCGAGCGACGGCCGTGTCCAGTCGCGTTCAAACCGGCAGGTGTCGCGGGCGGCAGCACGGCGGAGCAGCTCGAGCGTGGCGGCGTGCCTGGCGAGCAGGTCGGTCACCGTGGGGCTGGCCAGGTCGATCGTCGTCGCCGCGGAAAGCGGTGAGTCCTGTGCCTTGATCGCGGCATCGGCATCGAGCGCCGCGAAGGCCCGGCGGTAGAGCGGCGCGGCGTTCTGCGCGTCGGGCACGACCGCCGGCGTGTTGGCCTGCATCAGCTGCCCCGCCTCCATTAGCAGATAAGGCGCCCGCGCCGCCACGGCGTTGTCGATGGCCAGCAGCGTGCCGGCGGCGACCGCCGCGGCCAGCACGAAGACCGCCGCCAGGCCGACGACCGGCCAGCGGGCGGCCGGCGGCACGGGCGTGTCGGCGAAGGAAAAGGGCGCGTGCCGCCGCCACCCCAGCCCCGCCCAGGCGATCCAGATGCCGCCGATCGCCGCCGCGAGAAACGCGGTGAACGCGGGGCCGAACCAGTTGGTCGGCATGTGCTGTGCAAAGGCGAGGTAGGCCGTGAACCACACGCAAGGGGCGAGTACTACGACCGGCGGGAGCACGGCCACTGCCTCGAGCAGTCGCCTGGTCCACGATCGCCGCGTGCGGGCTGCTGCCGCCGTCCAGGCGGCCGACCAGAGCAGGCAGGCTGAAACGACGAAGAGGAAGAACAGCAAATGGCCCATCAGAGTTCTCCTTGCAAAAGCGAGTGTGCATCGAGCACGTGGAGGAGGTCGCCGCGGCGCGGGCCGGCGGCGTCGTGCGGTTGGGCCGCCGCCAGCCGCTCGGCAACGGGGTGATCGTCCAAAAGGTGCCAGCCACCAAATCTG
>JBJTSM010000132.1:0-3185 GCA_046076685.1 Planctomycetia bacterium
CGAGGCTCGGCGGCCGGTCGTCGTCGCCATAGCTGCGATCGAAGTCGGCGCGGATCTCGTCGGCCGTGCGGGCCGTGCTCCAGACGCGAAACTCCGCCACGCGGCCGCTGGTGCCGCCGCGGGCGATGCTCGCGCCGATCCGCAGGCCGGCGTAGGAAATCGTCTCGCGGGGTGTGCTTACGGCGTCGAGTTCACCGTCCACGTAGATGCGAAACGTGCCCTCGGCATCGCGGGTGACGGCATAGTGCGTCCACGTGTCGGGCGTGGTCTTGGACTGCGCCACGACGACGTCGCGGCCCATTGTCCAGACACGGAACGTCCCATCGTGGAAGTTCATGTCGATGAGGCCGCTTTTTGCCAAGAGGCTGTCCTCGTTGCCGACCGGGGCCTCGAGGTTCACCCAGGCCTCCACGGTGAACGGGCCCTCGAGCGAAATCGGCGCCGCCACGTCGCGATCCTGTCCGGTGAGCCTCAGCACCTGCGGCGCGCCGGCGACGACGGTTTTCCAGAGGTGTTCGAGTGCAGGATCCTGCGGCAGCACCGCCCGCATGTCGACGAGCACCGAGAGTGGCAAGGTCGTCGCGTCGATGGACTCCGCGGTGAACGCGGCGACGAGCGCCGTCGCCCCTTCCCGGTGCCGGGCGAGAGACGCCGCCGCGACCCGACGCTCCTCGTAGCCAAGCTGATCCCAGTCCTCGAGGATCGCCGCGCAGGCCGCCGGGTCACGCGAGTGCGCCCAGGCATCGAGCACGTCGGCGCGGAACCGCGGGTCGTCCGCGGCACGCTCTAGGAGCCGACGGCCGCTGTCGCCCGAAAGCGAGGCCATCTCGCGGATCGCGCGGATCGCCGCCTGCCGCAGCGGGCCGGCCGATGCCGTGCGGCACAACTCCACCACCTGCGGCTCGACCGAGCGAATCCTGAAACTACCGGCCAGTTCGACTGCGAGCAGCGCGTCGGCCTCGTTCGTGCGGTTGCCGAGCAGTTCCACTACCGCGCGGGCCACGATCGGCTCGATGGATTCGCCTTTGAGCGACGTACGGAGTTTCAGCAGGGCGCGGAGCATTGCGGAGCGGGCCTTCGGATCGAGGGTCAGTCGGCCGAGCGCGGCCGCGATGGCCGGCTCTTCGGCCTGCGACGCAAGCACCCGGATCTCCTCGTCCTCGAGCGGCCGGCCGATCATAGGGAGCATCCCGGCGAGCCGCTCGGCCGCCGTGCGCGGGGCAAGGGCGAGCGTCGCGAGGATCCGGTTCTCGATCGGCAGTGCCTGCCCAGGCGGAGAATCGAGCACCTTTGCGACCAGGCCGGAATGCTTTTCGAGTGCCCAGCGGGCGAGATACCGCTCGAAGTCGCGGTCGTAGACCGTCCACGCATCGCCCGTCGCCCGGCCGCGGCCGAGCTGCATCATGAGAAGGAGCGTGTCGGGCTCGGTGGCCGGCACCCGCCGCAGGGCATCGCCGAGCGCCGCCCGCACCCGCGGCGACGGATCAGCGACGAGCGGCCCGGCGAGCCTGCGAAACATCGACTCGGAGCAGGTGGTGGCGGCGATCCGGACCGCCTCGTGCCGCAGATCGGCTGACGGATCCGCGGCCAGCGCCGCGAGCAGCGGTGGCGTGGCGACGCCGAGTCCTTCAAGGGCCCACAGGGCCCCGATGCGGGCTTCGGCCGGGGCCGCGGCATCCGCGGCGAGCTGTTCGAGCCGCGGCACGAGTGACCGCGCATCGCGATCGATGATCTCCTGCCAGGCGAGGTCGGCGATCCGCGCGTTGGGCGCACCCAGGTGCCGGGGAAGATCGTCCGTCGCCAGCTTTGCAACCGAAACCGGCTCACGCGGGGGCCGTGCGGCGTGGCGAATCCGCCAGATGCGGCCGCGGATCCGATCGCGATCGGGATGGTTCCGCGGCACCTCGTTGTGCGAGATGATCTTGTTGTACCAGTCGACCACGTAGAGGCAGCCGTCCGGGCCGAACTGGATGGCGACCGGTCGAAATGACCGGTCGGTGCTCGTGAGTAGGTCGGGGCCTTTGCGATACACGTGGCGGTCGCCGGAACGCATGGCGATGATCGATTGGATCGACGAGGTGATCGGGTTGGCGACGTAGAAGACCTGCTCTGCGGAAGTTGTCTGGCCACCGATGCCCCAGGGGGCGGGCCAGCCGTCGAGGTCGTCGGCGAGCGCGAGGCCGCTCAAGCCGGTGCCGCCCATCTGTGCCGGCGCCAGCGGCGGCGGCATGAGCGGCTGGTAGGGCCGTAGGCGGTCGCCGGATCCGGTCGTCACGTGAATGCCCGGCTCGTAGGGGATGATGGGATAGCCCATGTCGTTGGCCTCCTGAATCCAGGTCTCGCCCGTCCGCGAGATCGTGAGGCCCCAGATGTTGTTGGGGCCGGCGGTGAGCGGCTCGAACGCCGAGCCGTCGGCCCGAAACCGGCCAAGCTTGCAGGCGTCGAACCGCACCTCCTTGGTGCCGTCGGCAAACGCCATCCCACCGGGTCGCCTCACGAGCGACTTGTTGAAGAGACCCTGGGCCATGAGGATCCAGCCGCCTGGAGCCCGCGTGAACTGGTGGGGAAAGAGGTGGGAATCCTCGACACCGAATCCCTCGAGCACCGTGGTGTGGCCGTCGGCCCGGCCGTCGCCGTTCGTGTCGCGATAGAACCGGATCTCGCTGCCGTATTGGACGAACGCGCCGTCGCGGTGGGGCAGCACGCCGAGCGGCATCGCCAGGCCGTCGGCGAACACCCGCGGGGGCGAGGGACTCGCGGCCCACGGGTCGTCGATCACGAGCACCTTGTCGCGGCCTCCCGACGCAAACAGCCGCCGCGAAGCCTCCGGGCTCTCGTTGGCATCGATCGGATATTCGACCGCGGTCGTCGTCCAGAGCCGGCCGTGGGAGTCGAACGCCAGCGCCACGAACTTGCCATAAGGATTGGCCCGATCGGTGCTCTCTTCGAGCACGAGTTCGGCGGTGAAGCCGTCGGCCAGCGTGAAGTGCGCGGCCTCGTCCTTCGCCGACAGCGGCCCCGCCGGAGCGGGCGGCTTGGCCGGCACGGCAGGCTTCTTGGGCTCAGCCGGCTTCGCCGGAAGCCGACGGATCGTGACGTCCTTCACCTCGATCAGGGCCTTGCCGCCGCCGTGTACCTGGATGCCGATCCGGCCGTCCAGCGGGATCGTCGGATCGGCCTCCGTG
>JBJTSM010000133.1:0-2561 GCA_046076685.1 Planctomycetia bacterium
CGCGAGGGCCCGCCCGAACACGTCGCCCATGCGGTGCTGTTTCTCCTCGAAAACGATTCCGTCACCGGCGTCTGCCTGCCGCTGGACGGCGGGCTGTGATCACGCCGGCGCCGTGGGGTGATTGAAGCAGATCCCGTCGCTTGCGCTCAGGGCTTTCATGGGAGCGGATGCGGTTGTCAATAAAAGCCCCCGGCGCAAGCCGGGGGATCGTCGCTGTGGGTGCTTCGACCAGATCCCGTCGCTTGCGCTTAAGGCGTTCATGGGAGCGGTTGCGGTTCCCCATAAAAGCCCCCGGCGCAAGCCGGGGGATCGTCCTCGCGTGTTGCCCCGGGCCCACACGCACGTCACGGGGCGAGGCGTTCGAGGAGCCAGCCGCCGGAGGCGTCGCGGCGGAAGCGGAGCCGGTCGTGGAGCCGGCTGGGGCGACCCTGCCAGAACTCGATCCGCTCGGGCACGAGCCGAAAGCCACCCCAGTGCGCCGGCCGCGGGATCGCCGCGTCGTCGGGGTGCTCCGTGCGGAAGCGTTCGAAGAGCCGCTCGAGCGTGTCGCGGTCGGGGATGACCTCGCTCTGCGGCGAACTCCAGGCGCCGATCCGCGAGCTGCTCGGCCGGCTCGTGAAGTAGGCGTCGCTCTCGGCCGCGGCCGTCCGCTCGACGCGGCCCTCGATCCGCACCTGCCGCTCGAGGGTGGCCCAGTGAAAGGTCAGCGCGGCGTGGGGATTCTCCGCCAGTTCCCGGCCCTTGCGGCTTGCGTAGTTGGTGAAGAAACAGAAGCCGCGGGCGTCGAAGCCCCGCAGCAGCACGATGCGGGCGGAGGGGCGGCCGTCGGGCGTGGCGGTGGAGAGCGTCATCGCCTCGGGTTCGGGCACGCCGGCCGCCACCGCGGCGTCGTACCACGCGGCGAACTGCCTGACGGGGTCGCGGTCGACGCCGTCCTCGTCGAGCGCGGCCTGCTCGTATTCCTTCCGCGCGTGGGTCGCCCTCGTCTCCATCCTGCCTTCCATCTTGCTTGCTCCGGGATCTCGTTCGGTCCTTGGGCCACGCGGTCGTGCGGCCACACTGTAGGCTATCCCTCCACGGTCCGCCCGGCGACACCCGGCAAACGGATCGTGAACGTGCTGCCCACCCCGGGCGTGCTCTCGACCGCCACCGTGCCGTCGTGCGCCTGCACGATGTGCTTCACGATCGACAGGCCCAGGCCCGTGCCGCCGAGCTTGCGGCTGCGGGCCTTGTCGACGCGGTAAAACCGCTCGAAGAGCCGCGGCAGGTGCTCGGCCTCGATGCCGCAGCCCTCGTCGCGGACGCCGATCAGCACCGCCTCGTCGGCGGATGACCCCGACTCGACGGCCGCCGTGATCCAGACCGTGCGGCCCGGATCGCTGTACTTGATGGCGTTGTCCACGAGGTTGATGAGCGCCTGCTCCACGAGCGGGGCATTGACCTCCACCGCGAGACAATCGTCGCAGGTGACGTCGAGCCGGATCGACCGCTCGTCGGCCCGCGGCAGGCAGTCGACGGTCACGGTGGAGAGCAGGTCGGCGATCTTCACCGGCTCGCGGGGCAGGTTGCCCGTGCCCTCGCTCTGCTCGATCCGGGAGAGGGCGAGCAGGTCCTCGATGATCGACGCCAGGCGGTCGGCCTGCCGGGCGATGATGTCGAGGAAGCGGCGCGTGTCGGCCGGATCGTCCCCGGCCCCGTCGATCAGCGTCTCCACGAACCCCTTGATCGACGCGATCGGCGTCTTCAGTTCGTGCGACACGTTGGCCACGAAGTCACGGCGGACGTTCTCCAGCCGCTGCATGTCGGTCACGTCGTTCAAGACGATCACCGCCCCGCCCTCCCCCGACACGTCGCGGAGCGCCGTGCCCCGCAGCCGGATCGTGCGGTCGCGGGCGCCGCGGAGCAGCAGGTCGTCCTCGACCGGTTCGCGGCAGTCGATCGCCCGGAGGGCGAATTGCCGCAGGTCCGGATTGCGGACCACTTCCTGCAGGGAGCGACGGATGGCGCGGTGCGGGTCGACGCCGAGCAGTTCAGCCGCCGCGCGGTTGATGTCCACCACCCGCTGGCGGGCGTCGATGGCGAGCACGCCCTCGATCATGCTGCCGAGCACCGCCTCCTGCTGGGTGCCCTGCCTGCCGATCGTGAGTCCGCGTTCCACGAGCTGTTCACGCAGTGTGCCGATGGCCTCGGCGAGATACGCGAGCTCCGTCGGCTCCGCCGTCGGGATCGGGGCGCCGACATCGCCGTCGGCCAGACGGGCAGCGGCCAGCGAGAGATCGGCCACGGGCCGGGCGAGCCGGCCGGCGACCGCGCGGCCGGCGGCCACCGCCGCCATGCCCCATGCCAGGAAGCCGACGAGCAGCCAGCGTTGCGACCGCGCCAATTCGGCATCGGAGTCGACGGTGTCCGCCGTGACCCGCACGATGCCGGCCGGCCGGCCCGGTCGCCCCAACGGTGCGGCCACCACGAGGATCCGCTTCCCTGCGGCGGCATCGTATCGGCTGGTGCGGGCGATCCTTCCGGCGCGTGCCTCCGCGACGAGGGCATCGGCGGCGGGAGAC
>JBJTSM010000134.1:0-4222 GCA_046076685.1 Planctomycetia bacterium
CGCCGCGTCGGCCTCTGTCAGCGTCCTCATCGCCTGTTCCACAATGCCGGTGAGATCCGCCCCCGGGAACCCGTTCCCCGCGCTGCGCTCGACACCGTCGGCGAGATCGCGGGCGGCATCACGAACCCGTTCCCAATCCCGCCGGCCGAGTTCCGTGTCGGCCGCCAGCTCCGGCAGCCAGCGCACGATGTCGAGCAGTTCGAGCCGCTCCCGTTCTTGGCTCGCCGGGTCGAGTCCGCCGTTCGACAGCGCGGCCCCCCGACGGCCGATCTCCGCGACGGCCCTGCGAAACGTCCGCGGGTGGTGCGCCGGCACAGCATGGGCTTCCTCCGCGTGGTCGCCGGCGGGACCCGCGCAGCCCGTCACGACCGCGACCACACACGCGCCCCACGCCAGAGCCAGTCCGATCGGCTCGAATCGCAATCTCCGGATCATGCCGGTGCCTCCACCCCTTCCAGAAGCCTCACGATGATGCCGGCCGCGTCGGCCCGCTCGATGCCGAGCCGCACCGCCAGCACGGGCAACGCCACCCGCTGCACGTCGTCGGGCGTGACATACCGGCGGCCGGCCAGATACGCCCACGCCTGCGCGGCCCGCTGCCAGGTGAGCAGGCCGCGTGGGCTCACGCCCAAGGCGATGTCACGGTGGCTGCGGGTCGCCTCGGCGAGCTTCACGAGATAGTCCTGCACCGCGGGAGCCACCGGCGTCGCAGCCACCGCGGCCTGCATCGCCGCCAGCTGGTCGCCGTCGAGCACCGGCCCGCCAGCGTCGCCCCGGCCGCCATCGCCCGCGCCCACCGCCGCCGCCAACATGGCCCGCTCGTCGTCGCGATGCGGATAGCCGATTTCGAGCTTCATCGCGAAGCGGTCGAGTTGCGCCTCCGGAAGCGGATAGGTGCCATGCTGCTCGTGCGGATTCTGCGTGGCGATCACGAAGAACGTGCCGGGCAGCTCGAACCGCTCGGCGTCGACCGTGACCTGCCGCTCGGCCATCGCCTCGAGCAGGGCACTCTGCGTGCGCGGCGTGGCCCGGTTGATCTCGTCGGCCAGGAGAATGTCGGAGAAGACCGGACCGCGGCGAAACACGAACTCCCGCGTCTTCTGGTCGAAGATGTTGAAGCCGGTGATGTCGCTGGGCAGGAGGTCGGGCGTGCACTGCACGCGGGCAAACCGGCCCCCGACGGCGTCGGCGAGCGCCTTGGCGAGGGTCGTCTTGCCCAGGCCGGGCCGATCCTCGAGCAGCAGGTGCCCACGGGCCAGCAGGCAGACGAGCACCTGCTGCACCACGTCCTGCTTGCCCTTGAGCACCTCGTTGAGCCGGTCACGCACCTGCGTCATCCGTTCGAGGTCGGCCTTCGTGTCGTCGAGAAGCGAAACCGTCACGTCATGTCCTTTCACTGTCTGGTGACCAATTCATGCATCGACTTGTCGGCCGGAACCGCGGCGACATGCCGCCACGACCAGGTCGTCCGGGCGGCGTTGCAGGCCGCGTCGACGCCCCGGCCGGCGAACACCGGCGCATACAGGGCCTCGTCGGCGAGGAGCGTGAACCGCCGGCTGTCCGGGCCGACCGGCCCCGCCGCCGGCACGGCGGAAGAGATCCGCATCGCGATGTGGTCGAGCCACCGCGAGGGAGTGATGTGTCGCGGCCGCGGCAGGCCGGCCCGCGTGGCACGACGCTCGAGCAGACGCAGCAGGCTGATCACGGCGTCTTTCCGGGCGGGGCGGTGCCGGAGCCGCCAAAGGGCCTCGTCGATCCAGTCGGCGATCCGCGCCCGCCTGCGGACGACGAACGCGAAAATCACACAGGCTGCCAGGGCCGCCAGCGGATGCCGGGCGACGGCCCGCGCGAAGGCGAACACGGGCACGAGCATCCGCTCTGCGAGGGAGAGCGGCGGCCCGAGCACGGCATAGCCGGGAGTGGGATCGAGCGTCATCCAATGCCCCGGGCCCGCCTGCACCTCGACCCAGAAATGCACGTCGGCGGCCGCGACGGGCGTGTGATCGGAACGGGTGTCGTACCGCCGCGGGTCGGCATGGAAGCCGCTCACGAGGCGGGCGGTGTAGCCGAGCGAACGCAGCGCCCAGACGGCCGCCCCGGCGAAGAGATAGTCGGGGCCGCGGCGGGTCTCGAAGAGAAAATCGGCGACACTGTGATCGGTGTTGGCGGCGGCGACGGCGGCCGCGTCGAGCGTGCCGTGGCCGCGGACGCGTTCCACGATCCGCTCGACCTGCTTCCAGCCGGGCGGCACCCCAGCCACCCACGATTCGGCGAGTTCCCGCACCCGCATCGAATGCTCGTCCGCGCCGAACTGCCGGCAGTTCTCGGGGCCACCGCGGAAATACGGTCGCGACCGCGCGAACAGCCGCGGATCGACGAGCCGCGATTGCAGATGGACCGTCAGCATGTCGGGCAGCTTCGGCTGGTCGATCGCGAGGACGCCGGGATGTTCCCAACGGAAGAAATCGGCCTGGGCGACCTGGTCGATGTGCACGCCCGTCAGTTCGTTGGGGGCCGGGATGCAGCACGTGTCGAGGTCGGAGACCTTGATCGCATGCAGCTCGGGAGCGGCGAAGAAATCGTAGCCGCTCGACCGGGCGATTCGCAGCCAGGGCCGGCCGTGGACCGTGTCGATGCACAACCGCGGCGGATCGGGGGGCAGTTGCTCGGGGATCCAGTCGACCCCGTCGTAGAGGTCGAAGGTCTCCAGCTTCAGGTGCAGGGGCACGCGGCCCTTCACGTAGAAGAGCGCCCGCGATCCGAGGTCGCGAATCCGCTGCTTCCGATCAGCCGTGCCCCTCTGCCGTACGGTCGAAAACTCCCGGCTGGCCCGGCTCGATTTCGCCATCGAATGATCTTCCGGCTTCACCGTCGTCTGGGGCGGCAGGCTGATCGCCCGCGACTGCTTCTTCTGCACGACGGGCTCGTTGTACATGTCGTCGTAGACGTCGTAGAGCGTCGGATCGTGGGAGCTCATGAAGGGCGCATTCTCGATCGGGGCGAAGCTGCGGATGTTGTCGAGCCCTGCCACGAGCTGATCGCCGTCACCGATGCCGCTGCGGGCCGCCGGGGAGGAATCCTTGCGGCCGCCCGACGTCGGCATGAACCCGTCGAGGGCGTGGATCTGGCGGCTGGCGGCGGGCACGCACAGCAGGACGCAGAGCAACCCAAGCGGCAGGGCGAGGAGCCACCGCCGCGGCAACGCCCGGTCGGAGGAGGCCTCCAGCCGATGCTGCAGCGATTCCCAGTGGGATCCCATCAGCCACCAGACGCCGACCAACGCGAAGAACACGACCAGCCCCTGCACCCACAGGGCATTGGCACTCGCCGAGGCGAAGACAACGAGGAAGGTGGCGAACATGTTGCAGAGTCGCTGCGCACCCTCGTGATGCGCGACCGCCGCCAGGGCGATCACGATGTGGCGAAAGATCAGGAGCATCGCCACGTCGAGCAGGATGGGCTTGCCGATCGCTCCCCTGACGATCGCCTCGGTGACGAGCCCTGCTACGAGTACACCAGCGGTCCAGTAGAGCCGCGACCGCCCGGTCGCGGCGACCGACGGGAACCGCCGCCGGAGCAGTTCACCGACGGCGAGCACGAAGGCGGCGGCCACGACGGCCGTCACCGCATAGCCGGTGATGTCCTCCGACCGCTCCAAGCCCCGCAAGGCGATTTCGACCGAGATGCAGGAGAGCAGCGCAAGCGCGACCGTCAGCCAGGCGGTGGCGGGACGGGCCGCGACGTCATGGGAGCGGTCATCCGGCACGGCAACTGCTCCTCCAGGTGCGGCGGAATGCCTCCCGCGGATCGGGCCGCCATTCGAGCCGCATCATCCGGCCGGGCAATCCGGCCGGCGTCCCGTCGTGCTCCTGCGGATGCTGCTGCGGATCGAGCACGATCCAGAACTGATCGCCATGGACGTGACGATGCTCCGTCCGCTGAAAAAGCCCACGGGCGGTGGTGATCGTCACCTGGAACACGCCGCAGTTGTGGTGGTGGATGCGGCGGCAGGCGTGCCCGGCATGCTCGTGGTCGCAGTTTTTCTCCACGTGGTGGCAGGTGCGAAACCGAGCCAGCCGGTCGAGGAATCGGGTGATGCCGTCAGCCCCCGGCACGACGGGGATCGTCTCGTGTCCGAAGCAGCATTCCACGCGGGCGTTCTGGCGATGGTAGGCCGCACAGATGCTCGCCGCGATGCGGATCGACCATTCGAGCGTTCCCG
>JBJTSM010000135.1:0-5904 GCA_046076685.1 Planctomycetia bacterium
AACCAACGAGGCGGAAAATGGACAGTCTCTTCGGCTTCGCGCTCGTCATGTCGATGGTCATGGGCCTGATCGACGGGCTCAGAAGGCGAGCCCGTGGGAGAACGGCTACGTGGAAAGCTTCAACGGCAGGCTTCGGGACGAGCTGCTCGACCGTGAGTTGTTTCTGAGCCTGCCAGAGGCTCGGGTCGTTCTCGACCAGTGGCGAATGGACTACAACCACAGGCGGCCACACGGTGGCCTGAAGTGGTTGACCCCGGCGGCCTTCGTCGCCGGGCTGGACGATACGGCCTCCGGGGTGGTCTCGGCGGCGTCGCGTGGTGAGTCTCCGGTCGGGGCTGCGCCCCTCCCTCCGACACACCACGCGGACTGTTCCCCAACTCTCTCATGAGCGCTGGCATAGAAACCGGGAGGGGGTCAGATCGTATGGCTGGCCTGCGAGTATGGCCGCTACGGATACCGCAGAATTACGGCCCTATTGCACTGGGAGGGGTGGCGGGTGAACCATAAGCGGGTCGAGCGAATCTGGCGGGAAGAGGGGCTGAAGGTGCCTAAAAAGCAGCCCAAGCGCAAGCGTCTCTGGCTAAATGATGGGTCGTGCATCCGATTGCGGCCGACGCATCGCAATCATGTCTGGAGCTATGACTTCGTGGCCGATCGCACATCTGATGGTCGCCCGATCCGGATGCTGACGATCGTGGATGAGTTCTCTCGGGAGTGCCTGGCGATCGATGTCGCCAAGAGGCTCACGAGCGAGGACGTACTTGAGCGGCTGAGCGATCTGTTCGTCCAACGGGGAGGGCCGGAAGACATCCGCAGCGATAACGGGAGGCCTTTCTTCGCCCCCGTCCCAGTTTCTCCAGTGGCTTGAGGAGGCCTGGCACCAATTCGGGCGCGGTGGAGTATCAGTTCGTGTACGGATTTCCCGATTCGTGTACGCCATTCCCGATTCGGCAGTTGCTGGGTTTTCTCTGGACATCCCCCGTCCCGATGATACTTTCAGATGAAGCCAAAAGCAGCGATGCCACACCGTGCGTGAACGAGGGCAGTTGCTTTCTCAGACCATTTCACTTTCCGATGTTCCGAGACCTTTACAACCGAGCCTCAATCATGCGTCGCCGCCGCCACCAGTCGCGGATGTCGTTCGAACCGTCTTTCCGACCGTTGCTGGAGCGACTGGAACAGCGGCAAGTGTTTTCGTCATCGGACGGCAACGGACCTGTGCTGACCGCCATCACGAGCACACCAGGAAAGAGCTCGCTCGTCCTGACCTTCGATGGGCCATTGCTCTCCAACACGGCGACCGACCTTTCGAACTATCGCATCACCGCACCCAATGGCGGGAATCCCGAGGTGGTGACGTCCAGTGGTCCGCCGCTGAGGGTTGTCGCCGCAGAGTACGTTGACATCTCGACGACATCCTCCCAAGTCACGCTGACGCTCGCGCGTCCGCTGCAGCAGGGCACCTTCTATCGCATCTTCATCAACGGCGAGTTACCGATCACCAACGGCAACCAGGCTTCGAATCCGCTGACGGGCGGTGGGGGCCCAGACAATCCCAGCGACGGTGTCACGTTTGACGGCGACAACGACGACACGGCCTGCGGAAACTTCTACGGCTTGTTCGCCGTCGGAAGAAGGCTTGCGTTTACCGATTTCAGTGGCGATCGGGTGGTTTTGGCGGCCACCGGTGGCGGCGGCCTCAACGTCTGGCGGGAACTCAACGGAGACATCGACCAGGTCACCGTGCTGCCGGGCGCGACTGCGCTTTCGGGCTCCGTGGTTGTGGGTAAGGGCAGCACCGGCACGGTGCCCATTGGCTCGGTGACCATCCCTGTTCCTTCGCCACTGGTGCTCAACGGCGCCGTGAACAACCTGCCCGCGTCGTTCGTCACGGTGCCGTCGGGCGGGTTGGCTGCCCCGGCGCCCCAGCCGACGGCCACGTCGCCGACTCCGGTGGTCGCCACCAGCGCGAACCTGCCCTACACGCTGAACATCACGCCGGTAACCGCTCCCGGCATCGCACTCCTGCCCGGTGTCCAGTCTGGTGTCTATGCCCAGACGGCCCCCTCGGCCGCCTATCCAAGCGGCCTGTGGCTCGTATTCGGCGGCCGAACCAATGGCCTCCACAACTTCTCGCCTAGCGGCGAGGAGAGCTTCCCGTCCAGTTTTCAAAACAGAGTCATCTACGTCATCAATCCGGTCAACTGGCAGGTCTGGTCGCGACCCTGGAGCCAGACCAATGTGTCGGCCTCCATCTCCAACTCCCTGAGTTCGACCAACCAAGCGTTTTATACGAATGGCGACACGCTCTACACGGCGGGCGGCTACTCCGTGCCCGACACGGTGAGCTTCACCGGAAGCGTCACCGCGTTGAGCAGGGACATCACCGTCACGAGCGGCCTGGAAAATCTCGCGGTCGGGCGGAAAGTGTCGGCGGTCCTGCCGTTTCCATCAGGTGAGTCGATTTTCCTTCCGGGCACGACGATCACGGCCATCAACGGCCACACGGTCACGGTGAGCGACGCTGCCGTGGTGGATGCACCTGGCGTTTCCATGGCCGCGTTCAACAAGACCTACACGACGTACAGCACCCTGACGGGGCTGAGCATCAAGGGTCTGGCCCAGGCGGTCATCAATGGCGGCGATGTGGCCAAGCTGGCCCGGATTCGGCAGATGGCGGATTCGCGGGTTGCGGTGACGGGCGGCGACATGGCGGCACTGAATGGCCGGACCTACCTTGCCTTCGGCCATAACTTTCAGGGTGGTTACAACGGCGCGACGGCCAGCATCAGCCAAGTCTACAGCAGCGAGATCCGCAGTTTCAGAATCATCGACAACGGCCGTCGCCTGGCCATCGCCAATTATCGGGCGGTGAGGGACCCGGTGAATTTTCGGCGCCGGGACGGCAACCTTGTCAGCTTCATCGGAAGCGATGGACAATCGCAACTTGCCTTTCTGGGCGGTGTCTTCACCCCCGGCAGCAGCGGTATCGGCTATCAGGCTCCGATCCTGATCGGGCGGGAAGGTCGCATCCGCATAGATGCGGCATACCAGCAGTTCTTCAGTCAATACACCACGGCGAATATTCCTCTGTACGATTCGCGCACCCGGTCCATGCACGACGTCTTGATAGGCGGTATCAGCCTCTACAGCTACGCCAACGGACAACTCACCGAGGACACCGAGTTGCCGTGGGTCGATGACGTGACGTCACTCGTTCGATCGCGCAACGGGTCGTTCCAGGAGTACATCATGCCGCCTATCCCGGCCGTCACCCCGGGCAGCACCGGTAACTATGGGGCCAACGCGGCCTTCTTCATCAATCAGGCGTTGCCCGCGACATCCAAAGGCGTCATTCAGCTGAACAGGCTGCGTGGTCCGACCGTGGTGGGCTACATGTTCGCCGGGATCTATTCAACCGTGTCCAACACAACCAGCAACACCTTCCGGGCGACGGGTGCGTCGAACCAGGTATTCCAGATCACGATGACACCGACCTGACTTGCATCTCCTGAATGGCGTTGTGTTCTAAGTTAGGTTTTTGCCCTCCCTGATGTCCCGCGAGCATCACTTTGAGGACGTCGTGAATGGTGCTGCAAAGGCGATTCCGGCGACCGCGGCCGAGGCCCCGGGTGGGGTGGCGGCATGCGACGCGAATTGCGACGCCATTGCGACGCGAATTGCGACTCCGCACGCGTCCGCACCGAGCAGCACGGAGTTGCACAAAACGACAGAACCCGCTGCCACCACTCGGGTTGCAGCGGGTTCTTCGGAATTTGCGCCAGTTACCAAAACTGGCCGAATGGCGGGGACAGGATTCGAACCTGCGACCTCGAGGTTATGAGCCTCGCGAGCTACCGGGCTGCTCCACCCCGCGACATGTTTTGTTGTGTGTCGGCCTCGAAGCGGCCGATGCCTTTTCCATCTGGTCTTCGGGATGTTGCTCCGTCACGACAATCGGAATAATACCCGAACGCCATCAGGAAATGAAGCCCGGGTGAGGATGGATCGATCATTCCGGCAGGTTTGGCCCCATGAATCACCACGAATTCAGACCGCCTGCGGCCCTTCCGCCAGCCGGTTTGGCCGGGGCCGGACGGTCGCAGGCCGTCGTCGGGGGCTTTCCGTGGGCGGCCTCGCCGGCGGCCGAAACGGAGGCAGGCGCCCGGTCGGGTACGTCATCGGGCACGGTGGGAGACACCCGGGGAGGGCAGGGGGGGCCGTCGTTCGCGGGGCTGCCGCGGGTTTTCGAGCCCGTGTCCCGGCCGGCGGCCGACACGGTTGCTCAGGAGCGCCCGCCCGTCAGCCTGCGTGAGCGGGTGACCACGTTCGTGCGGCAGAGCCCCGCCTTCTCTGTCAGCCTCGCCCTCCACTGCCTGCTTTTGCTTTTGCTCGCCGTGTGGGCGATCCGCGAGCAGCCGGTCAGGAAACTCAGGCTCCGCCTGGCGTTCGGCCCGGCCAGCGTCGTGGGCGAGGAGGCGGGCATCGCGATCGTGCCGGTGCGGGAGCCCGACCCGAAGCCCGAGGAGATGAAGACCGAACTGGCCAAGACCGACCTGCCGCCGGTGCCAGAGCCGCAGTCGGCGCCAGTCCTTTTGCATGAGTCGACCGATGGCCCGGCGGCGGAAGAGCAGCCCACGTTCGTGGCCCCGGCCGTCGGCATGCTGCTTGCCGGCCGCGACGCGGGCAGCAAGCAGGTGCTCGTGGCCGCCGCGGGCGGCAGCGACGCGACCGAAAACGCCGTGGCCCTCGCGCTCGAGTGGCTCAAGCGGCAGCAGGGCACGAACGACGGGCTCTGGAGCCTGATCGGGCCCTATGGCGACGGCGGCTCGCAGGAGAATGAGCTGGCGGCGACGGCGATGGCGCTCCTGGCTTTTCAAGGGGCGGGCAACACCGCGACGCAGGGGCCCTACCAGGCCGTGGTGGGCCGCGCGTGGCGGAGCCTGCTCAAGCTCCAGCAGGAAGACGGCACCTTCGACGTGGGCAAGGTGCCGTTGCAGCATGCGCTCTATTCCCATGCGCAGGCGACGATGGCGCTCTGCGAACTCTACGGCATGAGTCGCGATCCAAAGCTTGCCGAACCGGCCATGCGGGCCGTCGCCTACTGCGTGGCGGCGCAGGGGCCAAACGGCGGCTGGCGGTACGAGCCCGGCAAGGCTGGCGACATGTCCGTCACCGGCTGGTACATGATGGCGCTCAAGACCGCCGAAATGGCTGGGCTCGAGGTGCCCGCGGAAACCTTTACGCGGATCGGGGCGTTCCTCGAGACCGTGGCCAACGACAAGCGGACCGCGTATGGCTACCTCCGGCACAGCCCGCTCAAGCCGGCCAGCCCCGTGACCGCCGCGGTGACGGCGGAGGGCCTGCTCTGCCGGCAGTATCTCGGCTGGCCGCAGGCCGATCCGCGGCTCGTCGAGGGGATCGAACTCTTGCTGAATGAAAAGAAGATCGACTTCGCGGAGGACGGCAAGGATGTCTACGCCTGGTACTACATCACCCAGGTGGCCCATCACATGGAGGGTGACGCCTGGCGGCGGTGGAACGAGCAGATCAGCACGGTGCTGCCACGCGAACAGGTGACCAAGGGGCGGGAGAAGGGAAGCTGGGATCCCGCACTCGACAAGTGGGGGCACATCGGCGGCCGGCTGTTCGCGACGTGCTTCTGCACCTACATGCTCGAGGCCTACTATCGGCATCTGCCGCTCTATTCGGCCGACGCCGCCCGCGAACCCCGGTGAGGGGTGTCCGGTTGGGCGTGAGGTCGTTTTTCGGATGTGGCCCGTGTTTGTGGCGCGATCCCCCGGCTTGCGACAGGGGCTTTTATTGAGCGGTTCGTAGACGCCGGGGGGGTATTGAGCCGGCCGTTGATGAGATGCCGGGGGGGGTGTTGAACCGGCCGTTGAT
>JBJTSM010000136.1:0-4991 GCA_046076685.1 Planctomycetia bacterium
GGCTCCTCCTCCGCCTCGTCGCGGAGCGCCGCGAGATCCTTGTGGCGAAACAGCGCGTTGTCGTCGAAGGTCATCTTGGCGTCGAGCGCCACGAGCCCGCCATCCTTCGTGAGCACGAGGGGATTGATCTCGACGAGCGAGGCGTCGAGCGACACGAACGCCGCACAGAGCCTGCGGAAGAAGCTTTCGGCGTGCCGCCAGCTGGCCGTCGGCAGGCCGAGCCTCGCGGCCAGCAGGCGGGCCTGGTAGCCGGCCAGGCCGCGGTCGGGGTCGAACGGCTCGCTGAGGATCAGCTCCGGCGTCTTCTCGGCCACCTCCTCGATGTCCATGCCACCGGCGGTGCTGGCGATGAGCACCGGCGAGCCGGCACGGCGGTCGACGAGCACGGCGCAGTAGAGTTCGCGGTCGATCGCACAGCCGCTCTCCACGAACACCTGCCGCACGAGCTGCCCCTCGGGGCCGGTCTGGATCGTGACGAGCGTGTTGCCCAAAAGCCCCTTGGCGATCCGCGCCGCGTCGTCCGCGGTCTTGGCCAACTCGACGCCTCGCTGGGTCGATCCCTTCACCTGCCCCTTGCCTCGGCCACCGGCGTGGATCTGGGCTTTCACGGCACAGACCGGGGTGCCCAGCGCGGTGAAGGCGGCGGCGGCCTCCTCCGGCGTGCGGGCGACCCGGCCGGCCAGCACGGGCACGCCGGCGGCCCGCAGCAGATCCTTTGCCTGATACTCGTGGATTTTCATGAGAGGTGTGCGTCCGAAAGGCGGAGATGACGAGGGCCTGGCCGGCGGGACGGAATGCCCGGGCGGCGATCCTGAGCCCAACACTATGGCAGGAACGCCCCCGGCTTCCAAGACGCGGGCGGAGACCGGCGGTTCGGGCTGGCCGCGCGGGGGCGGGCGGCGGTATCGTCGGCTCCTTGCCCGAGGAGCCGCGGTCGACAGCCGGAATCAGCTATGCGTTTGCTCGAACGCCTGCTGGGGAGCAGCCCCGCCGGCAGGCGGCCCTCATCCGCGGCGCGGTCCCGGCAGCCCTCGCGGCAGGTGGGCATCGTCGGCACGTTCGACGTGGAGAACTACGGCGACCTGCTCTTTCCCCTGATCGCGCGGGCGATGCTCGAACGCCGGCTCGGGCCCGTGGACATGGTGGCGTTTTCGCCGAATGCCAGGTCCGCGCCGACCTGGCCCTACGACGTGCGCACCGTGCTCGACCTGCCGGAGGCGCTGCCGTCGCTCTCGGCTCTGCTCGTGGGCGGCGGCCAGATCATCCGTTTCGACCACGGGTATCCCATCCCCGTCGATCCCCGCGTGCACACGCCGATCGATTACTGGCTCACGCCCGCGCTGCTCGCGGCGCTGGCGGGCAAGCCGGTGATCTGGAACGCGATCGGCGCGTGGACCGGCTCGCCGCCGGCACCGTGGTATGACGACACCCTGCGGGCCGTCCTCTCCGCCAGTCATCTCGTCGGCCTGCGGGACGAAGCCTCCCGGGAGCACCTGGCGGCGATCGCGCCGCAGGCTCGCCTGCGGTTCGTCCCCGACACCGCGTTCTCGCTCGCCCGGCTCTGGCCCCTGGCGGAGGAAAGCGCCGGCTTCCTGGCGTGGCGGCGGGCGCTGGGCGTGCGCGGGCCGTATGTGGTGGTGCAGGCGGACACGCGGATCGGGCCGAGCCGGCCGGCGATCGATGCGCTGGTCGCCGGCCTCGGGGTGGAGACGGGCGTGCTGCTGCCGGTCTGCCGGTGCCACGGGGACTCGAGCGACGGGCTGCCGCCGCTGCCATGCCGTCACACCGCCCGTTCCGACTGGCCCGCGCCCCTCCTGCTCGGTGAGATCATCGGCAGGGCCACCGCGGTGGTCGCCTCGAGCCTGCATGCCTGCATCACCGCGATCGCGTACGGCGTGCCGGTCGTGCGGGTGCCGAGCTTCAACGTGGCTGATCGCAAGTTCGCATTGCTCGACGGGTTTGCCGGCGTGGCCGGCATCGGTCGGGCCGACGCCGTGGCCGCCGTGCTCGCCCGAGGCCGTCGCCGCGGCCGTGGGCCGGAGCCCCGGGCGGTCGAACACGCGGCCCGGCTCGAGCGCTACTGGGACGAGGTCGCCGCCGGCGTCCTTGCTCCGCAACGGCCGGCGTCCGGCGGCTGCGGTGCGACCATGTTGCGCTGGGCGGCCGACATGTTGCCCACGCTGGAAACCGCCGGCCAAAAGGGCGGCGGTTCCGGGCCATGACGCCGGTCGGCCCGACGGCTTCGGACCACAGCGACGGTTTTCGCGGGGCCTGCCATGGGCAGGCCGGGTTTCCCGCCGCTGCTGGGCTGGGCAGCGATGGCCGCAGGCGGGAAGATGTCGGCGAATCGCCGCGGCGTCCGGATGCTGTCGTTCCATGCCCCTTCCCCGTGTCGTCATCGACCTGGAAAAGCTCCGCCACATCAACTGTGGCCTGGGGCGGTATTCGCTGCACCTCGGCCGCGAGATCCGTGCCGTGGCCGCGGGCCGGTTCCAGCCGGTGTTTCTCCTGCCGCGCGGGGCGGATCGCTACTTTCCCGACGGCGGATTCGAGTCGATCACCGTGTCGCCCTGGAACAAGGAGACGATGCGCCGGCTCTATCGGCCGCTCCTCGCGCCGCTCGTGTCGGCGTTCCTTCCCGCCCGGCGGGTGGACCTCTGGCACGTCACCAGCCAGATGTCGAAATATCTGCCGCTCGACGACCGCGTGCCCGTCGTGCTCACGATCCACGACCTGAATTTTCTGCACGAGTCGCCCGTCGACGGGCGGTCCGACGAGATCGCCCGGAAGCTCGCCGACATCCAGCGCAAGGTGGACCGGGCGACGGCCGTCGTGGCCGATTCGGCCTACGTCGCCGACGACGTGGCCCGGCACGTCGACCTGGGCGGGCGGCCCATGCACGTCGTGCCGCTGGCCGTATCGACCCCGCCCGAGGCCGCGACGCAGCGGCCGGCCTTCGTGCCGCCGGGGCCGTTCCTGTTCACGGTGGGCAACTGTCTGCCGCACAAGAATTTCCACGCCTTGTTCGGTCTCCTCGATCACCTGCCCGAGCGGCGGCTGGTGATCGCGGGCAAGAAGACGACGCCGTATGGCGAGCACCTGGACCGCGAGGTGGCCAGACGCGGGCTGGCCGGTCGCGTGATCCTGCCGGGCGAGGTGACGGATGGTGATCGCCAGTGGCTCTACGAGCACTGCGAGGCCTTCCTCTTTCCGTCCCTCACCGAGGGGTTTGGGTTTCCCGTGCTCGAGGCGATGCAGTGCGGCAAGCCGGTGTTCGTGTCGCGGCGGACGAGCCTGCCCGAGATCGCCGGCGACGTCGGCTTCTATATGAACGGCTACGAGCCCGGGGAATTGGCGGCGGTCTACCGGGACGGCATGGCCCGCTACCAGGCCGATCCCGCCTTCCCCCAGCGGCTGCGGGACCATGCCGCCCGCTTCTCCTGGGCGGCGACGGCCCGGGGCTACGCGGAGGTCTATGCCGGCATTCTCGCGGCGCGGGAGACCCAGCGCTCCCGACGAGGCTGACCCGCAGCGAACGATGCGCCGTCCGCCCAGCCCGCCCATCCTGCCCGCCGGGCCGCGACGCTGCCGATGGCGTTCAGTTTGCGGGTCCCGCCTGCCGATAAGGCCACTGTTGCCGCGGTGGCCAGACGGGTTTCACGCAGTCGGTCGTGCCGCGGACATGCGGAACCTTCCACGATGTTCGCCTCCCAAACGGCGGCCGCGCGGCCTCGATGCGATCGGCCCCGGGTCGTGCTCGACCTCGAGAAACTGCGGCATGCCAACTGCGGGCTCGGGCGGTTCTGCCGCCACCTCGCCGAAGGCCTCCTGTCGCTCGGCGAGCGGTCGTTCGATCCCGTCTTTTTCCTGCCGCAGACGATTCCGCAGGAGACCGTCCGGCACTTCCGGGCCGAGGGTGTCGAGCAGATCGAGGTCAGCCCGTGGCGGAAGGAGACGTTCGCCAGTCTCTACCGGCCGCTGCTCGCCCCCTTCCAGCGGCGGCATCGCTACGACCTCTGGCACGTCACCAATCAGACGAGCAAGTACCTGCCGCTCGATCCGAAGGTTCCCGTCGTGCTCACGATCCACGACCTGAACTTCCTGCACGACGACCGGCACAAGGATCGGCCGCGGGCCGTGGCCCGGAAGCTGGCCGACGTGCAACGCAAGGTCGATCGCGCGACGGCGATCGTCACCGACTCCCGCTACGTGGCCGACGACGTGGCCGCCCACCTGCGGCTCGACGGCAAGCCGGTGCACGTGGTCGCGCCGGGCCTGCCCACGCCGCCCGCGGCCTCCGCCGTGGCCCCCGCCTGGGCGCCCCGCGGCAGGTTTCTGCTCTCGATCGGCAACTGCCTGCCCCACAAGAATTTTCATGCGTTGTTCGGGCTCGTCGAGGCCGTGCCCGACGCGACGCTCGTCATCGCGGGCAAGCGGCAGACGCCCTACGGCGAGCAGCTCGCCCGCGAGGTGGCCGCCCGCAATCTCGGCGACCGCGTCCTGCTCGTCGGGCAGGTGTCGGACGGCGACCGGCAGTGGCTCTACGAGCACTGCGAGGCGTTCGTGTTTCCCTCGCTGACCGAGGGCTGCGGCTTTCCGGTGCTCGAGGCGATGCAGTGCGGCAAGCCGGTGTTCATGTCCCGCCGCACCAGCCTGCCGGAGCTGGGCGGAGCGATCGGGTTCTACTGGGATTCCTTCGCCGCCGAGCACATGGCCGCGGTGTTTCGCGCGGGCATGGCGGCGGTGGCGGCCCTGCCCGATTTCGCGGCGGCGGCCCGTGCCCGGGCGGCGGAGTTTTCCTGGGAGCATGCCGCCCGCGGATACCTGCGGGTCTACAGGTCCATCCTGGAACCGGTGGCCTGGGATCCGGCCGCGGCCTGAACGGCCCGGCGGGGGCGGTCAAACCGGTCTTTCGTCGACCCCCGGTGGCCCGCTATGTATGCCGGTTCCATGACGCTTCCGCCACGCCAGCAATCGGCCTCCGCCCGGAC
>JBJTSM010000137.1:0-2763 GCA_046076685.1 Planctomycetia bacterium
CGACCAGACGCCCGCGAACGAGGCGGCGCGGACGAGGCCGCTGCCGACGTCGAGGTCCACCCAGCCGGCGGCCGAGGTCTGCCAGGCCGAGCCCTTCCAGCGTTGGCCGGCCGACCAGGCCAGGCCGCTGGCCGCGGCGACGACCAGGGGCAGCGACAACCATGCCAGCCACGACGAACGTGAGGGGCCACCCGCGCGTCCGCGTCGGCGGGCCGAGACGAGCCACCAGTCGAGTGGATAAAGACAGGTCACATACAACAGTCCCAGGCCGGCGATGACCTCGAACGGGATCGGTGCCACGCCCGGAAACCGGTCGATCGCCTGCCGCAGCTGCCCGGCCAGATCGAGCGTGCCACGGCTGGTCTCGCCGGCGCGGCCCGCGCCGCGTGTCGCCCGGCGTCCCCGCAGCATCTCCACCAGGAGTGAGTCGCTTCCCGACCAGTCCCGAAAAGGAGGTCGGTCAAGGTCGATGCCGGCCCACACGATCGTGCCCAGGCCGTATGCCCGCCTGACGACCAGCGGCAGGTCGGTCGGGCCGCGCCCCTCGAAGGCTTCGACGCTCCCTTCGATCGCCCGCGGATCGCCGAAGAGCGGCATCTCCAGCGACGTGAAGGCTCCCTTGTCGAGCGGTCGGCTGGCCCGCGCGTATGTCTCTATGGCGCTGCCGCGGCGGAGCGGCACCAGTTTCGCGATCCGCCCCGGCAGCCAGGCCGCGGCAGGGCCGTCATCGCGATCGATGTCGGCCGCACTCGTGCCGGCGGCGAGAATGAGCTGACCTCCCTGTCGCACCCAGTCGTCGATGCCGCGGAGCGCGGCCGGATCGATTGCCGTCACGGTGCGGCCGCAGACCACGATCGCATCGGCGCCGTCGAAGTCCTGCGCGGAACGTCCCAGGATGGCCGCCCCCCCTGCCCTGTCGGCCGGTGGCGCGTCGGCGGCGACCGTCTTCCCGATCGCCACAACCCGCGGCCGCGTGCCGTCGTCGCGGGCCAGAAGCCGTGAGGCCCGCTCGGCAGCCGGCAGATCGCCCAGCACGAGCATCACCGTCTCGGTGGCGGGGAGAGGTGACGGCAGGGAATGCCTGGTCACGTTCGCGAGTGGCAACGACCAGGGCTCGTCGCCGGCGGAGGCCGGTGCCGTGCCGCCGGAGCCCGTGTCTGCCGCCGGTTCGATGAGAACGCGGGCCGTGGGGCGGCCGAAACGGACGGTCAGTCTGGCCGAAGGCCTGCCATCGGCGCCGATTTCCACCAACGCCGCCGGGGACCGCACGTACTGGCCGTCGGGATCCTCGACCCAGGCATGCACCGCCCGCGGGACAAGACCGGACGGGCTGTCCGTGCCTGGAAACTCGACGGTCAGCGGCGTCCATGACCCTGTTCGGTAGACACCATCGAATCCCACCCGCACTTCCTGCGCCCCTGCTCCGGCGGGTGCCAGGATCATGAAAGCCAGTGCCAGGCTCCATCTGGTCCACGTCGTCATGGCTTCTCCGCATCCGGGCAGGTGCATGCCAGGTGGCCGCAGCCGGGGCAGCCCGTCCCGTACTTGCGGGCCACGGCCTCCTCGAGATCGACGCCGACCACATTGGCGATCGTCGCCAGCCAAGCCAGCACGTCGGCGAACTCGAGCGACCGTTCCTCGTGCGTGCCGCTCCGCAGCGCCGTCGCCAGTTCGCCGATTTCCTCGGTCAGCCACATGAACGTCCCTTCCACGCCCCGCGCGGCGTCCTTGTCATGATACATGGCGCGGATGAGCTGCTGAAAGTCGCGGAGTGTCATGGGAGTCGATGGGATGGTGAGAAGCGAGGGCGATCCGGAAGAGACAGCGGTCAGCCCGCTGGAGTGTGCCAAACCTGCGACCGGGGGACAAACCAGGGGTAGATTGCCGGCACGACGAAGGCCGTCAGCAGCGTCGAGGTGACGATGCCTCCGATCACCACCGTGGCCAGGGGCCGCTGGATTTCGGCGCCGGCGCTCGTCGCCAGGGCCATCGGCAGGAAGCCGAGGCTGGCCACGAGCGCCGTCATCAACACCGGCCGGATGCGGATCTCGGCGGTGGCGATCGCCGCCTCGCGGGGGGAGAGGCCTCCCTGGCGGGCGTGTTCGGCCCCGGCGACCCACACCAGTCCGTTGAGCACCGCCACGCCGAAGAGCGCCACGAAGCCGACGCCGGCCGCGATCGAGAACGGCATGCTCCGCAACGCGAGCGCCGCGATGCCCCCCGACGCCGCCACCGGCACGGCGCAGAAGATCAGCGACGCCAGCCGCAGCGATTTGAAGCTCGTGTAGAGCAACAGCGCGATCAGGCCCAGCACCACCGGCGTGATCAGCATCAGCCGGCGGCTGGCCGACAGCAGGTTTTCGAAGTCGCCGCCCCAGCGCAGCGTGTAGCCGGCGGGCAGGCGGACCTGCTGGAGGATCGTCCGCTGCGCCTCCTGCACGAAGCTCGCGACTTCGCGGCCGCGCACGTTCGCCGACACGAACGTCCGCCGGCGGGAGTTTTCGTGCTCGACCGACGGCGGGCTTTCGGCCCGGTTGATGTCGGCAAGTTCGCCCAATGGCACGGGGCGTCCACCCGCCGCTCCGACCGGGATCTGCGGCAGGCGTTCGGCGTTCTCGCGCCACTCGGGCGGGAACTTCACCACCAGCGGATAGCGGGGCCGCCCCTCGTAGACGACGCCGGTCTGGATGCCTCCCATCGCCGACACGGTCCGCATCACCTCGATGCCGTCGATGGCATGCCGGGCGAGCTGGTCGGGGCGGG
>JBJTSM010000138.1:0-2428 GCA_046076685.1 Planctomycetia bacterium
AACTGCCGCGGCAGCACGTAGCGGCACCAGCCCTCGACCGTCTCGAGCGCCTCGGCAAGGGAATCGCCGATCCGCTCCACGCCGACGTGCCGCCACATCAAAGCCCGCAGGGAGTTTCGGATGTCGGCGAGGTCGAGCGCACCGTTGGGCTCCAGACCTTGGCCCTGTGCATCGGCCGCCCGGGGGTTGGAAAGCGCCGGCACGCGGAATTCGAGTTCGCCTGCGATCGCTCCGCCGGCCGACCCGAGGATCTCGGCGCTCGCCGCCTCGCCCGCCCTGGCACCGTAGACGAGCCCTTCGAGCAGGCTGTTGCTCGCCAGTCGGTTCGCGCCGTGCAGCCCGCTGGAGGTCACTTCGCCCGCCGCGAACAGCCCCGGCAGGGTCGTACGGCCGTCGGCGTCGACGGTCACGCCTCCGATCATGTAGTGGGCGCCGGGCCGCACCGGGATGCGGTCCCGCGCGAGGTCGAGCCCGAACTTTCCGCAGATCTCGGCCATGCCGGGAAACCGCCGCCGCACCGTCGCCGCATCGAGATGCGACAGGTCGAGAAAGACGTTGGCCTGATGGGTGCGGTGCATGACCACGGTGATCGCCCGCGCGACCACGTCGCGCGGCGCCAGTTCCGCCCGCGTGTCGAAGTCGGGCATGAACCGCCGGCCGTCGCGATCGACGAGCCACGCCCCCGCACCGCGGACGGCCTCCGTGATCAGGCTGCGGGCGCCGCCGGCGATGTAGAGCACCGTCGGGTGAAACTGCATGAACTCCATGTCGCGCAGCTCGGCACCGGCACGCCACGCCAGCGCGAGCCCGTCGCCGCTGGCGCCGGGGGGATTGGTCGATTCGCGATAGAGCTGGCCGGCGCCCCCGGTGGCCAGGATCGTGCGCCGCGCCCAGACGAGCGTCTTGCCGTGGGCCGGATTCCAGACGAGCGCCCCGCGGCAGGCCCCCTCGTGGCTGACCAGGTCGATCGTGAAAGTTTCGGGCCAGACCTCGAGATTCTCGAGCGTTCTCGCCCGCTCGATGACCGCCCGCATCACCTCGCGGCCGGTCGAGTCTCCCAGGGCATGCACGATGCGATGGTGGCTGTGCCCGCCCTCCCGGCCCAATTCGAGACTGCCGTTGCGCGAGTCGAACCGCGTGCCCCAGGCAATCAGTTCCGCGATCCGCGCCGGCGCCTCGCGGACGACGGCATCGACCACGTCCGCATGACAGAGCCCGCCACCGGCCGTGAGCGTGTCGGCGACGTGGTTGTCGAAGCGATCCTCCGGATCGACGACGCTGGCGATGCCACCCTGCGCCCACTGGCTCGACGACCCCTGCAGGTCGTCCTTCGTAACCACCGTCACCGAGAGCCGCGGATCGACCGCCAAAGCAGCCCGGAGGCCGGCCAGTCCGCCCCCCAAGATGAGCACGTCGGTGAAGCAGTGTGGCACGCGTTTCGGCCCGAACGCCGCCAGGTAGCGAGGGCCCTGGAAAAGCTGGCCAGGCTGTCTCGATGGCATCATGGGTTCCCGCTACCCTGCGTCTCCCCCGCGGCCTGTCCGCTGCTCGTGCCCTGCAGGAACGCCTTGAACCGTTCCCGGTAGTCGCTCGGTGGCCGGCTGCGACGGCCCTCGGCCTGGCCGCCCTTCACGTCTGCGGGAACATCGCGAGAACTCTGCACGCCCTTCGGCCGCAGGCCGAGGCTGCGGAGCACGCGGTCGAACTCGCCGCGCTTCCGCGGATCGGGGTCGGCGGCCTGCCGCCGCATCGCCTCCCAACGCTCGAGGAACGCACGGGCCTGGTCGCGTGTCCAGCCGAGTTCGTCGAGCACGTCGGTCCGGCCCGATTCCACCGTGCTCCGCAGATGCTCGATGGCGAGGTCGGCTGCGTTGCGGGCGTTTTCCAATTCCTGCGCACCCCATTCCATGTCACGGGCTGCGGGCCGAGTCTCTGCGGCCGGTGCGCCGGCCTGCGGAGCCGCGGCACCTTCCGACCAACCACCGCCCCCGACGGGACTCGATGCAGTTGCCCCCTGCGGCGGAGCCCCAGCCGCCTGCTGTCCGCTGGCTTGGCCACCCGCCTCGCCCTGCTTGTCGGGATCACCCTTGGCCTTGGCCATCCCGTCGCCGCTCGGCCCAGCCGCCGGCTGCCCACCCTGCTGCGGGCTCGCATCTCCTTCGCCCCCGCCGGCACCCTGGCCCTGACCCTGCTGAGCTTGACCCTCGCGGCCTTCGCCTTGACCCTGCTGAACTTGACCCTGTTGACCCTGGCCTTGTTGACCTTGGCCCTGTTGACCTTGGCCCTGCTGACCTTGGCCCTGCTGACCTTGGCCCTGCTGACCTTGACCTTCCTGAGCTTGACCATCGCGGCCTTCGCCTTGGCCGCCTTGCTCACCTCCTGCACTGCCGCTGGACGACTTCGAGCCGCCACCGCATGACTTGCAGCC
>JBJTSM010000139.1:0-2673 GCA_046076685.1 Planctomycetia bacterium
GCCTGCTGGAAATGATTCACCGCCCCGAGGTAGTTGCCCTGCTGGTAGAGCTTCACGCCGGCGGCGTTGTCGTTGGTCGCGATTCCACCGCAGCCGCAGGCGGCGACACAGGCCATCACCACGCCAAACCGCCACGACCGCAGGCTGCGGCGGCTCGTTGGCGGGCTTGCGCTGGAAAAGGGAAGGTCTGGCGTGGACATTCGGCAAAACCGGGGCGGGACGGGGCCGGAACCGTAGCCCCGGCCCACCGCCCGAAACAACCCCAGCCGGAAGCCGCCGCCGGGTCAGGCAGTGGCCGGCCGGACGTAGCCCAGGGACCGCACCACTTCGAGCAGGTCGCTGCAGGTCGGGAACTGCCTGCCACTGTGCAGCTTGTACCGCTCCACGGCCTGCATGAACTCCAGTTCCTCGGGCTGATAATCGCGTTCACAGGTGGTGGGGTCGATGTGTCGGCGGCGGCCGCCCGCGGCCACGCCGACGGCGGCGCGGTTACGGCTGCTGGAACGGGGGGGCTTCGGCAGGGCGGAGGTGGACATGGCGGGACTCCAACGAGGTGCGCGGTTTGGGCAATCTGCGGAGGCTTTGGCGAAAACGCTCGGCCATCTGATCGCGACGACTTGGTAAGGCGTCACGAAAGTATGCGCCACGAAAGCGGCGCAGAGATTGGCGGCTGGGGAAAAAATGACGCCCCTACCACCGTCATAATCGGCACGGGACGGCTTCACCGCTTGCCGAAGAACTTCCGGAGGGCGTCTGCGGCGGCGTCTTTTGAATTCGCCGTCTTCGGGCCCCGCGCCTCGGGTGGCAAGGTGGCCGGTTGGGTGCGAGCCGCGATCAGGGCGTCGATCCCCGATGACACGGTCGTAACCGCCGCGGAGGAGTCCCCGACCGAATCAGCCGGCTCCGCACCGACCGGCACCACGCCGCTCGACGACGCATCGTCGGTCGCTTGAGCCGCGACGACGTCGGCAGCTTTAATGGTCTGCGTCGTGTCGAACATGCCGGCCGGTTCGTCGTCGGCCATCAGCCAGCGGGACACGTCGTCCATGACGGGAGCCGCCGCCGGCACCGCGCAGGACACCTTGAGCTCGAGGGGGCCCACCCGAACGATGTCGCCGTCCGCCACGGTCACCTTGGTGGCGATCCGGGTTCCGTTGACGTAGGTTCCGTTACGGCTCTTGAGATCCTCGACGGTCACTCCGCCGCCTTCGGCGACCACGGCACAGTGGCGCCGGCTGACCTCTTCGCCCAGCGGACGCACGTCGCAGTCCTCGGCCCGACCAATCAGGATGCGGCCGTTCTTGAGGGAGATCGACCGTCCGGCACTCTTTCCCGAGGCGACGATCAATTTCACGACCATGACTGCAGGCTCCAGCGACCACGAACCTCGGCGGAAACGGGAGAATTCTCGTCCCCGCAGAGTTCGGCGGTCAGGCTGTCAAAACCGACACTTCGGCGATCCGAGCAGACCCCGTAAGAAACACTTTTGAATCATACCGCCCCCGTTGCCCGTCGCCAACAGGGCTCCTACGCGCCCGCGGGAAAGCCCACCGTCCCCTCTTCTGTCATCGGCGGGCGGTCCATCGTTCCTCGCGAAATCGTTCGGCCAGGGCGGCGATCTCGGCCGCCCTCCCCACCTCGAAGGGGGCTGTTTCTTCTCGAATCGTTCCCTCGAGCGCATGGGCGATCCGCCGGCCCCATGCCCCCGCGAGGCCGGCCTGATCGGACACCCGCGACCGATCCACAAGGTCGGCCACGGCCGTGTGGCGAGCCGGACCGCTGACGGCGGTGTTGGGCTCGAGCAGGAGGCTGCCGTGCTGCAGCACGGCCCCCGCCAGCCGCCGCTGGGCGCTTCCCATGATCTTGCTGCCCCAGTTCTCCGTCGGACCCGCCATGATCAGGTCGCCGGTTGCCCGGCGGTCGAAGCAGAAAAACGGCGGCTCGGCCGCGTCGTTTCGCGGACCGCCCTCGGGCGGTGGTTCGCGGCCGGCGATGGCGTGCGGCCACGCACGGATGCCACGATCGGCGAGCACGTCGACCATGGCGCCGTGCAGGGCGTCGTAGAACACCTGCGGAGATGTCCCCCAGGGGTGCGTCTTGGGAACCGCCGCAGCGTAGGTCAGGTCGCTCCCGTGCACGATCGCGCCGCCGCCGCTGGGCCGCCGAACGAGCGGAATCCCCCTGATCGCGTCCAGCCGTCGGGCGTCGTCGATCCTCTGGAAGCCACCCAGCGAAATGGTGGTGGTCGACCACCGGTAGAAACGGAGCAAAAGGCTCCCGCGGCGTTCCGCCTCCGCGGCCAGGCACTCGTCGGCGGCCATGTTCACGGGCCCGTCGGCGGCGGCGTCCCACCAGATCGTGATCGTATTCACGGCGAAGCCACTCAGTGGGGCTGGCTGCCCACGAGCGTCTCATAGGCGGCCCGATCGAGCAGTTTTTCCAACTCGGCGGGATCGTCGGGTTTGATCCGCACGACCCAGCCCTCCCCGTAGGGATCCTTGCCGAGCGTCTCGAGCTTGCCCGGCAGGGTGGCATTCACCTCGACGACCTCGCCGGAAACGGGCGCGTAGAGGTCGCTCACGGCCTTCACGCTCTCGATCTCGCCGAACGGCTCACCGGCCTTGACCCGTTTGCCCACCGGGGGCAACTGCATGAACACGAGGTCGGTGAGGG
>JBJTSM010000140.1:0-2322 GCA_046076685.1 Planctomycetia bacterium
CTGGGTTCGGCTCGGCGAGCAGCCGGGCCGCCAGATCCCAGGGCCGGCGGATGCCGATGCCCACGGCCAGCCGGCACGCGGACCGTTCCACGGCGCCGGGTGGCGTCGCCGCAGGCAGGATGGAATCGACCATGTGGGGGCTCGAATGCACGTGCCACGGGAGACCGCCGGTGAGGATGGCCACCCGGTCGCTCGGGTCGTCATGGTCGCCAAGTTCGACGAACCACGGGGCCGTGAACCGTCCCCGTTCGGTGGCGATCGACTGCGTGTGCAGACTGCGGCGGACTTCGAGGTCTTCGTTTTCGTTCCATGCAAAGCGGCAGGCGGCATGGTGTTCGAAGAGAGGCCCCGAGCAGGCATCGGCCAGCCGCACTTCAATTTCCATCAAGGCCAAAGGCAGCCCACTTACGAGTTCGACGCGTTGCGTGAAAACACCGACGTCGCGTCGCTGTGCGGAGGTCAGGCGACCACGGCTGACGATGACCTCGCCCCGGCCCCCGGCAGCAGGCAGCCGCTCGATCGCGTCGGCTTCCATGCCCGAGTAGACCGCGCGTTCGGAAGGGTCTTGCCACGGCTGTCCAGGGGCAGGGGCTGGACGGGTCGTCCGCAGGGCCAGTCGCTGCGACAAGCGGTTGCTCCGTCCCGTCGGCCGTCGCACGGAGAGCAGACCGCCGGTCTGTCGATGCACCTGGATCCGCAGCTGCTCATGTTCGAGCACGAGCGAATCGTCCGCTCGGTGTCCGAATCCCAGCAGCTTGCCGAGCCCCCGGCCGGCCGAGCCGCCGGCGCGGTTGTGCTGCCGGGCTGGAGCGATTTCCTCGCCGCCCGACTTGGCAAACAGGTCGCGGAGCGACTGCTCGACGGCGAGCATGTCACGGGCCGCGTCTCGGGCCGCAGCCACATGGGGAACCACGGGATCGTCGCCGAGCCCCACGGAAGCGGTTGTCGATGCCCGAGGCAGCCCGACCGGAAAAGCATCCGGCTCGAACGAAACCACGGTGCCCGCCCCTGCGGTCCGCACGAAAAAATCGGGAGGCGTGACGAACGTGCCCAGCACCGTGCCGGCGGCACCGATCCGTCGCAGGGCGTCGAACCATGGGCTCGCCGTGCCCGCGTGGTGGGCGAACTGGATGACCGCGGTGTGGTCGTGATCCATGGCATCGCCGATCTGCTCGGGCAGGCCGAGGATCGTGCGGGCGCTGCGGGCGTCGAGGGGCGGACGGGCGACGCCGTCGATGCAGCCACCGCCGGTGCCTTCCCAGCGGATGCGGCCGGCGGAGGGGTCGGGGAGAGGCGTGCCGTCATACAGGGTCCAGAGGACGCCGGTGAATCCCAGTCCGGAGAGCAGTTGCGGCAAAATCGCCGACGAGCCGCCCGACTGTTGGGCATAGGTGACGGGGGCCGCGCCCACGTGCTCGCGCCATGCCGCCATGCCCCGCTCGAACGATGCGGCGATCTGCTCGGGAGTGCACGCGTCGAGCGGCTGCGAGTCGTAACGGCCACCCGCGGGGGCGCACTCGCCGGAACCGCACTTTTCCCGCAGGCGTGCGAGTGCTGCCGGATTGCGTGCCGCAAGTTTTTCGATCACTGCCCCCGTGGCGACGATCGCCGCCGGACCGGCCGAGGCGAGTTCCCGGTCGAGTGTGTCGCCAAGGGTCGATTCGGCCAGCAGGATCACGTCCAGCAGCCACACATCCACAGGATAGTAGCGGGCCCGTGTCGCCTCGAGACAGCCGTAACAATCGCGGAGGGCGGCTCGGGCAAGTGCCACGTTCCCGTCGATTGCAGCGTGTGCGGCCCGCAACGCGGCCTCGTCAAAGCCGGTGCCTTCGAGGCTCGTGGAGGAACGCATCCGCTGCGCCAGCAGTTCGGCCAACAGCACGGCGAGGCCGAGCGCGTGAAAATCCTCGGCCAATACCGCGCCCGGAAACGGCTCCGTCGCGGGGGGGCCGCCGGTCAGGGCGACCACCGCGGCCGTGACGATCTTCTCGCGATCCGTCTCGCCACGTACCCAACGCGAGTCGCCCGTGAAGACGGCGTCGGCGTGCAGGGCGAATCGGTCGTCCCACGGCGCGGGCACGATTCCGAGAGCGGCTTCGGAGGCCGGTGGCAGATCCACGCTCGCCCAGCGGGGCAAGGCCCCCACCGTGGCGATCAGCCAGGGATGCCAGGCTGCCGTCCAGGCCGACAGCAGGGCGTCGGCCTCGTTCTCCTCAAGCCATGTGGGAAAATCGTGCAGCGAATGACAGGGCAGATAGACGGTGATCCGGTCCGGTTGCATGGCACAGAGTTTACCGTGGCTCCGGATCTGAAAAGGCCGAC
>JBJTSM010000141.1:0-3741 GCA_046076685.1 Planctomycetia bacterium
CCTGCTGCGGATCGAAGCCCAGGAACATCATCGCCACCATGAGCAACAGCGTGATCAACCCGCCGCCCACGAGCACCGGACCACCGATGCCGCGACGATCCTCGACGTTTTCGCTCTGCCGACGCCCTTCCCAACGCATGGACTCTGTTCTCTGGGATGACGATGAAACGGTGACATGGAGCCGAGCCGTCAATGTATCACGCGGCTCCGGCGGCGACACGGCCCGGGCGGCCCCGCTCGGCCGCCGGTCACTCCGGCAGGGCACGGCCCTTCGTTTCGGGCAGAAATGGCAGGACGGCAAGCCCCAGGAGGAAGGCCGCACACATCGTCATGCCCGCCGGTCGTATCGGCTCCTGCATCCAGGCGGGGCTCGCGATCCCGGCATACACCTGGCTCGTCAGCAGGCCGAGCAGGAACGGCCCGCCGGCCGCCACGAACCGGCCGACGTTGTAGCAGAAGCTCGTGCCCGTGCTCCGCAGCCGGGTGGGGAAGAGTTCCGGAAAGTAGATCGCGTAGCCGGCGAACAGTGACAGTTGGCAGAAGCCCATGATCGGCAGCATCCACCAGATGTCGCTGGGATCGTCGAGATAGCGAAACACGAACGCCGTCGACACCATCGCGAGCACGAGCGCCGTGGCGAAGAACGGCTTGCGGCCGATCCGCTGGCAGATCCGCGCCGCGAGCATCATGCTCGTGAAGGCCCCCACCTGGATCATCATCAACGCCACGGCCGGCCAGATGGTGAGCCGCCCGGCGATCTCCTGATCCGAGAGCCCCTGCGCCCTGTACGCCTTGCGGAAGGCGCTGCTGACGAGTTCGGGCGTGAAAAAGCCGATGCCCCAGAGCCCGATCACGCCCGAACAGGCCAGGAGCGTTCCCAGGATGGCATGCTTGCGCCAGCGGGGATCGGCGAACAGCGGGCCGTACCCGCCGAGCTTCTCGCCGGTCTGTGCCGCCTTCGCCTTCATCTCCTGCCACCGTTCGGGCTCCTTGAGACCGGCACGGATCACGAGCGCGAGCACCGCCGGCAGGGCGCCGATGACGAACTTCCACCGCCAGGGCTCCCAGCCGAAGAGTTTCGCCCCCATGTGCAGCTGGGCCTGGCCGAGGCCGATCCCGATCAGGGCCGCCAGAAAGTTGCCCACGGCCGAGAGCGCCTGCAGGAGGCCGAGCGCATAGGGCCGGGCACGGTCGGGCATCACCTCGGCCACGAGCGCGACGCCGACGGCGAATTCACCCCCGACGCCGAGCCCGGTGATGAAGCGATAGAAGGCGAAATCCCAGAAGCCCTGGGAGATCGCCGACAGGCCGGTGCAGAGCGAATAGATGATGATCGTGATCATCATCGTCTTGGCGCGGCCGAGCCGATCGCCGATCACGCCGAAGATCAGGCCGCCGGTGGCCCAGCCCAGCATGAAGATGCAGGTGGACAGGCCGCCGTAGAAGCTGACGGCCTTGGGATCGACCGTGCCATCGGCCGCGACGAGCAGCGATTCCATCGCCGGCTTGCGGGCGAGCGTGAAGAGCTGCTGGTCGAGGCAGTCGAAGAGCCAGCCGAGCGCCGCCACCGCGAGCACGAACCAGTGATAGCGGGTCATCCCGCGATACCACGGCCCGTCGTGCGGTTCACTGCCGGCCGATCGCGCGGATTCGAAATGGGGCAGGTCGGCCATGACGGTTCTTCCTTGCGGCGGAGCGGGGCGGACGCAGACAGGGCCGCGAGAGCATAGCCCAAAACCGCCACGACTTCATCCACCCGCACTCCGTCGCGGGGCCCGCTACTTCCACATGTAGAAGGCGTCGAAGAGCCGGTCAGAGAGCCGGTGGAGATACGGATGGGGGCAGTCGTCGTGCGTGCCGGTACGCGGCTGGCAGGGGCCGCCGTAGATCGGCCCGCCGGACGGCTCGCCCTGAACGCCGACGAGATCGTAGGGGGCGGGCGGCATGCTCGGATGGCACGGCGGCGGCGGCACGCACGGCGGCAGGGCCCGCGGCTCGCCGCAGCGATGCAGCGGTTCGAGCGGCGCCATCCAATCGGCCCAGGAATCGCTCCGCGGCCTGAGCATCTTCGCGATGATCTTGTCGGCCTCCTGGCCGGTCGCGTTCGGGCTGACGAGAGGCGTGCCCTGAAGCGGGTCGGGCACCTTCTCGATCATCTCGTCGGCCTTCTTGATCCGTTCGGGGCTGCGTTGCCGACCCCGGCGGCGATCCCGCTCCGCTGCGGAGAGATCGTCATCCTCCCCCAGGTCGGCCCGCGCGGCGTCGAAGGGACCGGCGGACTTCGCCGGGGAGTCGGCGGCGGAGGGGGACAACTGGCCCGGATCGCCCGGCGTGTCGACTCCGACCAGCCGGATGGCCCGGGGCACCTGCCGCGGCGACTGTTCCACCGCGTCGCCATCGCCATCGGCAGCGGCAGCACCGGCTCCTGCCAGCGCGACGACCAACGACGCCACGATGCCCCACCGCGGCAGCGGACGGCCCCCACCAACTCGTGACCACGACTGCTGTATCATGGATCGTCCTCCCCGCCTCCACATCGGCTGCGGGCAATCCGCCGCTGGAGAGTGACTGCCGCGATTGATGGGCCGTTGTCAAACGGCGCAGGATCGGCGGGGCGGGCAAGCACTTTGGCACTTCACATGCCGCAGCCGCTGATCGATTCCGTCGCCCTGCTCGGGCATCTCGAGCGATCCGGTGCGCGGGTCGTGGTCGTCGCCACGGGGGGCGGCTCGCAGGCCATCTCGCACCTGCTCGCGACGCCCGGGGCGAGCGGCGTGGTGCTCGAGTGCCTGGTTCCCTATGCGCGGGAGGCCGTCGATCACCTGCTCGGGGGCACGCAGGAGAGCTACTGTTCGTCGCGGGCCGCCCGACGCCTGGCCGTGATGGCATGGCAGCGGGCCCGCCGCCTCGGCGCGACGCCGGCAGCGGCGCTGGGCGTCGCCGTGACGGCGAGCCTGCGGTCGCGGGAACCCAAGCGGGGAGAGCATCGCGTCGTGGTGGCGGTGCACGGCCTGGTCGAGACGAACGTGGCCACGCTCGTGCTCCGCAAGAACGCCCGCTCGCGTGCTGAAGAGGAACTTCTCGCGGCCGCCCTCCTGCTCGATCGACTGGCGGGCTTCCCGAGCGGGTGCCCTGGCGGCTCGGCGTCGGGCAGCCTACACCTGCTCGACGACGAGCACGTGGACCTCGAATGCTGCGTGCCGCCGCCGGCCTGGCGTGATCTGCTCGCCGACGAGCGGACCGCCGTGCGGGCGAGCCGCGATGCTTCCCGGTCTCGAGGCCCGACCGATACGGCCGACTCTGCCGAGCAGCCCGCGGCCGGCATGCTCGTCTTTCCCGGCTCGTTCGATCCGCTCCACGAGGGCCACCTGCGGATGGCGGTCGTCGCCCAGGAGATCGCCGAGCGGCCGCTCGATTTCGAACTCTCGGTCATGAACGTCGACAAGCCGGCGCTCGACTACGTCGAAATGCGGTCGCGGGCGGAGCAGTTCGCCGACCGCCCGCTCTGGCTCACCCGCGCAGCCACGTTCGTTGAGAAGCTCGACGTCTTTCCGCAAGGGACCTTCGTGATGGGCGCCGACACCTACGCCCGGCTCGCCGATCCGCGCTACTACGGCGGGTCGACCGAGGCGACGGACCGGGCGGTGCAGCGGATCGCCACGCAGGCCCGCGGGCTGATCGTGTTCGGCCGGGAACGGCACGGCCAGTTCGAGGATCCCGCGCAGCTCGACGTGCCGCGGG
>JBJTSM010000142.1:0-4248 GCA_046076685.1 Planctomycetia bacterium
TTACGGGCTTTTTTCGGGGCTGGCATGGAGCACCTTGGCCACTGACTGGCCGGTGAGCGGAAGCGATCCGGAGCGAAACGAACCTGAGGGTGCTTATTCTAGCACGATCGGCCCGTGGACTCCACATTCCCACATCGAATCCACACGATTCGCCGCATACCGCGCGGCCGTGTCACGTGGCGATTCCGCGGTCACTCCGGGCCCGCAGCGTCGGCAGCGGATGGCAGGGCGGGCGCGGCCCTCCCGATGAAAACCGCCGCGCCGACGAGCCCGACCGCCGCACCGAAGAGCACGTCGCTCGGGTAGTGCGCCGAACTGGCCACCCGCTGTGCGGCGGCGGCCGCCGCCAGCGCGACGAAGAACCAGGTTGCCCGGGGGTATTTCCATGACAGTGCCGCAGCCAGGCCCGCCGCGGTGGCGGCGTGACCTGATGGAAAACTGTTGGCATCGCTGTGACTGGTGATCTGCGCGGCGAGCGAGTTGCCGAACGTGGCCAACGCCGACGCGGCGGCGGTGAGGTCGGCGGCCCGCGGGCGGACCCGGTCGACGAGCGTCTCCTTGACGACGTTGGCCATGATGCCGCCCGCGAACGCCGTCACGGCCATCCGTACGAAATCCAGGCTTATGCAGTTCAGGCTGGTCGGCAGGCCTCGGAGCCGCGGCGTCGCGCGGCGTCCCGCGAGCGAGGGATCGAGCGCGGCGGCGGCGAGCAGGATCGTGGCCACGCCGATGCCATGCGCAAACACCTCGGAGAAATTCAGGAACCGCATGACCTCGCGCGGGATGTGCCCCGCCTTGCACCAGCGGGCCACATCCAGATCGACGGCGAGCGCGAGGCCCCCGAGGCAGGCCAGCACGACGGCGGCGGCAAGCAGCCGCGTCCGCCGGCTGCCCGGCCGGGACGAAGGCATGCCGGAAGGAGAGGGCGTCAGAGTCTTCATGCAAAAAGAGTGTCGCAGACGCCAGTCGGCCGCGTCGAGGCCCGGTAGCAAAGCATGTGGAGCAGCCGAAATGCGGCACGAGGCCACGTTGCGGCCCAAGTAGGCTCTGGATAGCCTACTATAGCGCAATAGAATTCAGGCCCGGAACGATTCCGGCACTTGCCACCCACCTACCGACGAGCCCCCGGCCCGCGGAGCGGTAGATTCAGTGAGGACGTCCATGGCCGCACCCAACCGACTCCTGACGCCGAGCCTGTTCTTGCTGTCCACGGCCACCTGGCTCGCCGCGGCTGTCGGGACCGCGGCCGAACCCGGCGGCCACTCGTGGCGATTCGATCGCGACATCCGGCCGCTGCTCGCGGAAAACTGCTACGCCTGCCACGGTCCCGGCCAGCAGGAGGCCGGACTGCGGCTCGATTCGGCCGAGGCGGCCACCCGGGAACTCGACAGCGGGGCGAGGGCGATCGTGGCCGGCGACCTCGCGACGAGCGAACTGGTCACCCGGATCGACGCGACCGACCCCGACACCGTGATGCCGCCCCCGCACTCGAAGAAGACGCTGACGGCGGAGCAGAAGAACCTGCTGAAAACCTGGATCGCGGCCGGCGCCCCCTACGAGCGGCACTGGTCGCACCGGCCGATCGAGCGGCCGGCGGTGCCCGCGCGGGGCGGGGCCGACCGCGGCAGCCCGATCGACGTGTTTCTCGCCGAGCGGCTGAGCGCCGAAGGGCTGCCGGTCAACGCCGAGGCCGACCGGCCGACGCTGATCCGCCGGCTGTCGTTCGCCCTGACCGGCCTGCCGCCCACGCCCGAGCAGGTGGCGGCGTTCGTGGCCGACGGTGCCGCCGATGCGTATGAGAAGCTCGTCGCCTCGATGCTGGCGAGCCCGCGGCATGGCGAGGAGATGGCCCGCCACTGGCTCGACCAGGCCCGCTACGCCGACACGCACGGCCTGCATCTCGACAACGAGCGCGAGATGTGGCTCTACCGCGACTGGGTCGTGAAAGCGTTCAACGAGAACCTGCCGTTCGACCGGTTCACGGTCCAGCAGATCGCCGGCGACCTGCTGCCCGATGCGACGGCCGACCAGAAGATCGCCACCGGCTTCTGCCGCTCGAACGTGACGACGAGCGAGGGGGGCTCGATCAACGAAGAACTGCTCTTCCGGTATGCGATCGACCGCACCGCCACGATGACGAACGCCTGGCTCGGCCTCACCGGCCAGTGCGCCGTCTGCCACAGCCACAAGTTCGATCCGCTGTCGCAGAAGGAGTTTTATTCGCTCTACGCGTTCTTCAACTCGGCGGCCGATCCCGGCTTCGACGGCAACACGCGGCGGACGGCGCCGGCGCTGCAGATGAAGACTCCCTCGCAGGAGGAACTGCTCGCCGCGATCGACCGGGAGATGGCCCCCTACGAAAAGGCACTCGACGAGGCGATGGCGGCCGCGGGCTACGTCGATCCGGCGGAGGGTGTCTCGCCCTCCGGCCACCGCGAGACGATGTGGCTGGCCGATGGCTGGCCGAACACCGCGGTGGTGCGGGCGAGCCCGGGCGGCACGCTCCAGTGGCTCGATGCCTCGGCCGACGTGGCCGCGCAGGCCGGCAGTCGCTTCCTCGACATCGCCGCGACGACGCCGGTGCAGGTCGTCACGACCGACGGCGACCAGACCTTCACGATTCCGGAGAAGGGCGAGCTTGCCATCCACGTCTGGCTCGACCCCGCCGATCCGCCGGAGGCGGTCATGCTGCAGCTGCGGAGTCGGTCGTGGCGGCACGGCGTGGTCTGGGGTGACTGGTCCGACGTCCCGTTCACCGACACGCGGAAGACCGACCACGGCCTCGTGCATGCGGGGCCGCTGCCCAAGGCCGGGGCCTGGGCCCGGCTGGCGATCGATCCGGGCCGCCTGCAGCTCACCCCGGGCACGCGGGTGACGGCCGTCGGCATCGCGCTTGCCCGCGGCCATGCCCGGCTGGATTCGCTCGGCGTCTCGATGCCCGCTCCCGCAGCCACGGACCCGGCGCGGTCGTTCACCGCCTGGTGGAAGCAGAAGTCGGCGAAGCAGGATTCGGACCTCCAGGACATCCCCGTCGCGCTGCGGTCGATCGTGCAGCAGGGGCCTGAGAAGACGACCGACCAGGCCGATGTCGCGAGGCTCAGGCGGCACTGGATGACGCAGGTCTGGGCGAGCCCGCCTGAGCCGCTTGTGGCCGCGGCCGCCGACTACGACGCGCTTGCGAAGATCCGCGACGGCATCGACGACCTCATCCCGCGGAGCCTCGTCTTCAACGACCTGCCGACGATGCGCGACAGCTTCGTGATGCTGCGGGGCGCCTACGACAAGCCGGGCGAGAAGGTGGCCCGCGGCACGCCCGCCTTCCTGCCGCCGCTCTTGGTGCCGGAGGGGCAGACGCCCTCGCGGCTCGACCTCGCCAGGTGGCTCGTCTCCAAGCAGCATCCGCTCACGGCCCGCGTGGCGGCCAATCGGCTCTGGCAGCAGTTCTTCGGCACGGGGCTCGTGAAGACGCACGAGGACTTCGGCCTGCAGGGTGAGCCGCCGAGCCATCCCGAACTGCTCGACTGGCTGGCGGCCGAATACCGCGACGCCGGCTGGGACACGCAGAGGATCGTGCGGCTGCTGGTGACGAGCGCCGCGTTCAAGCGGTCGGCCCAGGTGCAGCCGCAGCAGCTGGCCCGCGATCCCGAGAACCGGCTCCTGGCGCGGGGGCCGCGGATCCGGCTCGACGCCGAGCAGATCCGCGACCAGGCGCTCTTTCTGTCGGGGCTGCTCGTGCCGACGATGGGTGGCCGCGGGGTGAAGCCCTACCAGCCCGACAACATCTGGGAGCCGGTCGGCTTCGCCGGATCCAACACCCGGACCTACTACCGCGACGCGGGCGCGTCGCTCTACCGCCGCAGCCTCTACGCGTTTCTCAAGCGGACGGCGCCGCCGCCCTTCATGTCGAATTTCGACGCGCCGAGCCGCGAGGCCTTCTGCGCCCGTCGCGAGCGGAGCAACACGCCGCTGCAGGCCCTGCAGCTCATGAACGACGTGCAGCACGTCGAGGCGGCGCGGGCCCTTGCCGCCCGCGCGCTGGCCGCGAGCGCCGCCGACGACGTTGGCCGGATCGACTGGCTTTTCCGCACGGTGCTGGCGCGATCGCCGGAGCCGGCCGAACGCGAGGTCGTGGCCGCGGCCCTGGCCGCGAACCGCGACCGCTACGCCGCCGATCCGGCGATGGCCGCGAAGGCGATCGCCCACGGCGACTCGCCGGTGCCGGGGCACATCCCGGCGGTCGAGCTGGCG
>JBJTSM010000143.1:0-6442 GCA_046076685.1 Planctomycetia bacterium
GTCGGCCGCGCGGTCGAGCGCCCGGGCAAAGTCGAGGATCTCGTCGGCGGCGTGCCGACCGTGCCCGGCCGGACGTGCTGCGCGCACGGCGGCGTGCATGTGCAGGGAGAGCTGACGACGGGGTTCCGTGCCGGCGTCCGCATGGCCGTCGGCCGTGAGCGCGACGGCGATCGCCCGGCAGATCGGCCCCGGAGAACCTTCGGTCGGGGCGAGGGGCTTGCCGAGGTCGTCGAGCGCCGGCTCGTCGGTCCAGCCGCTGACCACGAGCCACAGGCCAGGCAGGTCGGCATCGGCCGCCAGGAGCGAAAGGCTCGTGAACAGGCCCTCGGACACGGCGTGCTGCCCGCCGCTCACGCCCACGTTCGGCCCGTGCATGCCCAGGGCCACGCTCACCGCCCCGGCGACGGAGTGCAGCGAGCACTGCGGCACGATGTGCGGCGACACGGCCACGCCGCCGGCCGGGCGGAGCTGCGCGAGGGACTGGGCCGTGGCGATCCGGCCGGCCTGACACGGCGCGGCTACCACGCCATATTCGGCAAACGACGGCCGCGGCTCGGGATGCGCGGCCATGGCCGCGAGCACCGCCCGCAGGCCGACCACCGTCTGCTCGTCGCCGTGCCTGAGAAACCGCGCCGGAAGCGGGGGCACGCCCTCCGGCACCGGCCGGTCGCGCAAGGCGGGAATCTCCGCGAGCGAGGCCTCGACGAGCGCATGGGCGGCGACGCCGCACGCGGCGCTTGGTGCCTCGGCATTCGGGATGCTTCCATGCATGGCGGGCGACGACCGTGGTCCTGCGGAAACGAACGGGCGACGGATGCGGCCGATCAGGCCGCCTTCTTCGCGGCCTTGGCGGCGATCTTCCCTTCGAGCACGTCGAGCAGGCTGCCGACGGTGGTGACCGTCTCGAGCAGCTCCGTCTCGATCTGGATGCCGAAGCGGCTCTCGATGTGCAGCACGAGCCCGGCCATGTCGAGCGAGTCGAGATTCAGGCCGTCGCGCAGGGATGTCGAGTCCTCGAGCGAGGGGTACGACTCGCCGGTTTCCTTTTCGAGCAGTTCGAGGACGATGGCCGAGAGTTCCTGGCGATTCATGCTGGGGGCTCCTGCGGGAAATGCGGATGGTTTTCGCCGTCGGGCGAGGGCGGGACGGTAGCGGATCGACCGGCGGCGGCGAAGCCCAAAAACCTGTGTATTCTTGGGGGTATTCCTGGCGGATCACGGGAGCTCTCGATGGGTGATATGGAGCGTGCGATCGGTTCTTCGGCCGGCCCGCGGCTGCGCCGGCTGCTTTCCCTGGCGACCGCCGGCTACGCGATCGCGCTGGCCGTTGCCACGCACTACCCGCGGCCGCAGGAGATCCTGGTGCGGCTCGGGGCGGGAGGCGTGACCGACAAGGTGCAGCACGTCGTGGCCTATACGGTGCTCGGCCTGCTCGCGGCCGTGACGCTGGCCTCGTGGAACCGCTGGGCCCTCCGGAATCTCGTCCTGCTGCTCGGCGTTCTGGCGCTGTTTGGCGCGATCGACGAGGTGACCCAGCCGCTGTTCGGCCGCATGGCCGACCCGGCCGACTGGGTCGGAGACTGCGTGGGGATCGTCGCGGGCCTGCTGGTGGCGGCCGTGGGCGTGGCCGTGGTCGGCTTCCGCCAGCCGGCCTCCAAATAGCCCGCATCCAAGCCGCGCGGCGGGCGCGTTCGCCCGCCTTTTCCAGCCTGGATTCGCCCTTGGAATCGATCTGGCGACGGTCCGCGGGCGCTGCCTAGACTCTGCCGCTTTCCACGACGGAGCGCAGGGAGAGACGATCGAGCGATGAAAGTCGGCACCACGATCGGCAACGCGGTTGAACGGATTCCTCTCGCCGGGCAGGGCTTCTATCGGCTGCGGCGCGCCCTGCGTCGCTGGCGCGGCCGCGCGAGCGTCGTCGACCACGTGCACGACTACGCCAAATGGGTGCGGCGGCACGACACGCTCTCCCGCCGGGAGGTCGCCGAACTGCGGGATGCGGTGGATGCCCTGATGCTCCGGCCGCGGATATCGATCGTGATGCCCGTCTACAACACGCCGCTGGCGGTGCTCGACGCGGCGATCCACTCGGTGCGGCTGCAGATCTATCCCGACTGGCAGCTCTGCATCGCCGACGATGCCTCCTCTTCCCCCGGCATCCGTGAGGTCCTCGAACGGCACGCCGCCGCAGACGACCGCATCGCCGTCCGCTTCCTGCCGCAGCGGGGCAACATCGTCGCCGCCACCAACGCCGCCCTCGAACTGGCCACCGGCGACTTCATGGCCCTGTTCGATCACGACGACATCCTGCCGGCCCACGCGCTGTATTGGGTCGTGGACGCGATCAACCGCAGGCCCGACGCCTGCGTCATCTATTCCGATGAAGACAAGATCGACGCGGCGGGGAGGCGGTACGACCCGTACTTCAAGGGTGACTTCAACCTCGACCTCCTGCGGGCCCAGAACATGATCTCCCATCTGGGGGTGTACCGCCGGGAGCTCGTGACGGCGATCGGCGGCTTCCGCGCGGGGTTCGACGGCGCCCAGGACCACGACTTCGCGCTGCGGGCGATCGAGCAGGTTCGCCGGGACCAGATCGTGCACATCCCCCGCATCCTCTACCACTGGCGGGCGATCCGCGGGAGCGCCGCGCTCAACTGGGAGTCGAAGCCGGCGGCGGTGTCTGCCGGTCACCGTGCGGTGATCGATCACCTGCGGAGGATCGGGTCCGACGCCACCGTCGAGCCCGCTCCCGAGTCGCCGCTCTACCACCGGGTGCGGCACCCCCTGCCCGCCGGCCCGCCGCTCGCCTCGATCGTGATCTGCACCCGCGACCATGAGGCGCTCCTGCGCACGGCGATCGGGTCGATCCAGACGCGGACGAACTACGGCAACTACGAGATCGTCGTCTGCGACAACGGCAGCGTCGATGCCGGCATGCGGTCCTACCTCGCGGAGATCGCGTGCCTGCCCGGCGTGACGGTGTTCCGCGACGACTCCCCCTTCAACTACTCGCGGCTCAACAATGCCGCCGTGGCGAAGTCGCGGGGCGAGCTCGTCTGCCTGCTCAACGACGACATCGAGGTGCTGACGCCGGAATGGCTCGATGAACTCGCCTCGTTCGCGGTGCAGCCGGACGTGGGCGCGGTCGGGGCCCGGCTCTGGTATCCCGACGGCACGCTCCAGCATGGCGGCGTGATCATCGGGGTCGGCGGCGTGGCTGGTCACGCCCACCTGCGTCTGCCCAAGGGGTGCCACGGCTACTTCAGCCGCGCGGTGCTGCAGCAGGAACTCTCGGCCGTGACCGGCGCCTGCCTGATGGTGCGTCGCGCGGTGTTCGACGCGGTGGGCGGACTCGACGAGCGGATCGCCGTCGCCTTCAACGACGTCGACTTCTGCCTGCGGCTGCGGGCCGCCGGATACCGCAACATCTGGACGCCGTTCGCCGAACTCGTCCACCACGAGTCGGCCTCGCGTGGCCAAGAGGACAACCCGGAGAAGGTCGCACGGTTCCAACGCGAGGTGCGGTTCATGCACGACCGCTGGGGCGACGTGCTCCAAGGCGACCCGCACTACAACCCGAACCTGTCGATGGCGACCGGCAGCTTCACGCTCGCCCGGCGCCGGTCGGCATCCTCCGCGAGGCGGGCCGCATGAAGTTCCTGCGTCGATTCACTGCGGCCGCACGGTCCGGTCGGAAGCCCGCCACGCGCGAGGCGATCCTCCTCGCCGGCATCGACCGGCAGACGCCCGGACTCGAGATCGGGCCCAGCCATCGCCCGGTAGCCGCCAAGCGGGACGGTCACAACGTCTCCATCCTCGACCATCTCGACGCCCCGGCCCTCCGGGCGAAGTATGCCGACCATGGGGTCGACGTCGCCGCCATCGAGGAGGTGGACTACGTCTGGACAGGCCAGCCGCTCGACGAACTCGTCGGGGGCCGGCAGTTCTCCTGGATCATCGCCAGCCACGTGATCGAGCACGTGCCCGACTTCGTCGGATTCCTGCATGCCTGCGAGCGGATCCTCGCCCCGGGCGGCGTGCTCTCGCTGGCCGTTCCCGACAAGCGCTACTGCTTCGACTGCGAGCGGGAGAACAGCTCCCTCGGACGGGTCATCGACGTGGCGCTGGCGAAGGCCACGAACCACACGCCGGGCATCGCCGCCGAATACTTCCTCAAGGTTCGTCGCAAGGGCGGCCGGATCGCCTGGCACGAGGGGGCGAAGGGCGACCTCGAGCCCGTCCACGGCCTGGCCGACGCGGTCTCCGCCCTGGAGAAGGTGCGGGAGGGGCATTATTTCGACCTGCACTCGTGGGTCTTCACGCCCGACTCGTTCCGCCAGTTGATCCGCGACCTCCGGGCGCTTGGCATGACGGGCTTCGAGGAGCGGGCCTTCCATGCCACGCGCGGCTGCGAGTTTTTCGTGATGCTCGAAAAGCCGGCCGCGTGCCTGCGGGCCATCGCCTAGCGGCCCGCGGGATGTCGCCGCACGACGATGCGTCGGCGCTCACCAGTTGGGGGTCGGTGCGCGGAAGTCTGAGAACTTGACCGTCCGGAACCAGTCGATCGTCTTCGCCAAGCCCTCGCGGAGCGGCACCTGCGGCTCCCAGCCGAGCCGCTGCCTGGCCAGCGTGATGTCGGGTCGGCGCCGCTCGGGATCGTCCACCGGCAGCGGCTTCTCGACGAGTTGCGACTTCGAGCCCGAGAGTTCGAGCGTGAGCTCCGCGAGCTGGCGGATCGTGAACTCCCCCGGGTTGCCGATGTTCACGGGCCCCGTGAAGTCGTCGGGCCCGTTCATCATGCGGATCATGCCCTCGATCAGATCGTCGCGGTAGCAGAAACTGCGGGTCTGGCCGCCGCTGCCGAAGATCGTGATCGGCTCGCCGGAGAGCGCCTGGCGGATGAAGTTGGAGACCACGCGGCCGTCGAAAGGATGCATCCGCGGGCCGTACGTGTTGAAGATCCGCACGATCCGCACGTTCACGCCGTTGGCGCGATGGTAGTCCATGAAGAGCGTCTCGGCGGCCCGCTTCCCCTCGTCGTAGCAGGCGCGGGGGCCGATCGGGTTGACCGCGCCGCGATAGCTCTCCGGCTGCGGATGCACCTCCGGGTCGCCGTAGACCTCGCTCGTGGAGGCCTGCAGCACCTTCGCCCGGCACCGCTTCGCCATGCCGAGCACGTTGATCGCCCCCATCACCGAGGTCTTCATCGTATTGATCGGGTTGTATTGATAGTGCCCCGGGGCGGCCGGGCAGGCGAGGTTGTAGATCTCGTCGACCTCGAGCCAGAGCGGGTGGATGATGTCGTGACGCACCAGCTCGAAATTGGGCTGTGCGAGCAGGTGCGCCACGTTCGACTTCTGGCTGGTGAAGAAGTTGTCGACGCAGACGACGTCGTGGCCCATCGCCACGAGCCGGTCGCAGAGGTGGCTGCCGAGAAAGCCGGCGCCGCCGGTCACGAGGATGCGTTTGATCGAGGACATGGGGTGGGCTCGCGGGTGATCGAAAAAAGAACCGACAAGAGTGTACGCATTCGATCCCGGTGCTCGCGCTGCGGGCTTGCATGCACTCATGAAAGCCCCCGGCGCGAGCCGGGGGATCGATGCACCGCACCGGCTTCCGACACGCGTGTCAAGGCCGGGCGAGCACGAGGCGGAGGTCGGCCACGTTCGTGCCGGTGGGGCCCGTGCGGACCAGGCCGCCCGCCGCGTCGAGCAGCGGATAGGCGTCGCAGCGGACAAGCGCCCGCGGCACTTCGAGCTGCAACCGGCCGATCGCGGCCACGACTCCGGCGTCGGCAGAGCCGCCCGCGGCGTCGGTGGGGCCATCTTCGCCGTCGGTGCCGACGCTGGCGATCAAGAGACCGGCGGGCCATTCGCCGTCTGCGCGATGGAAGTGCTCGATCGCCGCCACCACCGTCTGCTGATTGCGGCCACCCCGGCCGTGATCCACGGGCACCGTCACCGTCGCCTCGCCCCCCGCGATCAGGGCCCGCGGCCGGCCATCGCGCCGGGCCGCCGCCAAGAGTTCGGCCGCGTCGGCCGCGAGCCGGGCACCGACCGCTTCCGCGGATGCTTCCGACGGGCTCGTCCCGGGAGCGATCTGGTAGCCAGCCCGCCGCGCGGCGGCCTCGGCGGCGGCCACCGCCGTGCCGTTGCCGCCGACGAGCACGTGCTGCACGCGGCATCCGCCTGGTGTCGTCCACATGCCGGGCTGCGCACATGCGTCTGTTGGCGTCGTCGGCGCGGGGGGCATGCAGGGGCCCGAGGCGATCACGTCGAGGTCGTCGCCGATCACGTCGGAGAGCACGAGCACGAGCAGGCGGCCCGCGGCGCACGCCCGCGCGAGGCCGCCAGCCTTCACGTCGCTCGCCGCCTGGCGGACGAGATTGAGCTCGCGGATGCCCACTCCGGCGCAGGCCAGGAACTCCGTGACGGCGATCT
>JBJTSM010000144.1:0-2685 GCA_046076685.1 Planctomycetia bacterium
CCCTCCCGCCGCCCGAGGTTGGCGAGAATCTTGATGGCCACTCCCATCCCGCCCGGGGCCTCGGCCCGCCAGACTTCACCGAAGCCGCCGCTGCCGAGCCGCTTGGTGAGCCGATAGCCCGGCAGGATCACGTCGCCCGGATGGTAGGGAAACGTCGCCGCTCGCAGCGGCGGCAGCGCGGGCACCGCCGCCGTGGCGGCGATGTCGGCCGCCGTCGTCTCGGGCTCACGCGGTTGGTCGTGCCTGTCCATGCGGGTCGGATGATGTGCGCGAATGTGGTGGGTGCCCGTCACGGCGCGGGCCGGCCCGCGCGGGTGTCGGCCAGCGGCAGCGTCACGAAGGGCACGAGCGTTGCTGGAGACACGGTCGGGTGTTGCGGCCGTTCGCCGACTGCGGTCGTCAGTTCCGGCACGCGGGCCGTCACATAATCGGCGATCTCGTCGAGCGTGACCACACCGTCGGGCGCCGGCGCGTGTCGAGCGGATCGCCTGTCGGCCCGGCCGGCCAGCGCCTCGAGCAGGGAGGTCGTGAAGGCCCCGTGTCCCCAGGCGTCGGATTCCTGGCTGGCCTCGGCGTCGGAGGCCGCCGCCAGCACGAGGATCATGTTTTCCTGAAACTCGCGGACGCTCGTGGACCTCGCCGACGGCCCCATGCCCCCTGAGTGGCAGGTGTCGACGAGCGCCAGTTTCCGGCATGGCAGCGCGTCGAGCGCGGCGAAATCCTGCCACGTGATCGCCCCCTCCCGCACGGGCGCGACGCCGGTCGGCACGTCGCGCAGTTCGGCGTCGTGGCAGAGGTAGCAATACTCGCGGCCGCGGCTGTCGTCGATCATGCCGTGGCCGGCGAGGAAGAGCACGACGAGGTCGTCGGGGCCGACGTCGTCGGTCAGCTGTCGGGCCGCCGTCGCGAGCGCTTCCCGCCAGGCCGTGCGGGTGACCTGCGCATCGGCCAACAGCACGTCGCCGGCGAGCGCATACCGCACCGCAGACCCGCTCGAAACCGCCCCGCGGATCGCGCGGGCATCGGCGGTGGCGAAGGCGAGGTTGGTCAGCCCCAATCCGGCGAAGCGATCGGCGTGGGCGTAGCGATCGACGCCGGCGGCGATCAGAAACAGCCGCGGCCGCCGGGGCCGGGCCACCGCCGGCGGGGCCGCCACGGTGAGTTCCGCCACGTCGGTGGGGCCGGCTTCGGTGCCCGCGAACACCTGGATCAGGTGCTCCGTCTCGTCCGGGAGCGGAAGATCCCAGGCGTAGGTGCGCCGGGCGGGACGGCCGTCCGCGGCGGGCTGCTCCTCGACGACGCGGCCCTGGTCGCGGCCCACCACGCCGCTGGCGTAGGCCCGCACCCGCGACAGCGTCGCGCCGGCGGGAACCTCGACGGAGGCGGTGACACGGAGTGTCGCTTCATCGGCGGCGACGTCGGCCCGCGGCGAAAGGATGCTCACCTCCGGCGTGGCGACGATCAACTCCGGCAGCACGACGGCGGACGACCTGGGCAGGTCGCGGCCGGCCGTTCGCAGGGCTTCGCCGAGGCTGCCGGCGGTGAGCAGTCGCGACATCACGTCGGGCCGTTCGAGCCGGCGGCGGAACTGGTTGGCCCGAAAGAATCGCGGCAGCTTCTCGACGCCGCGATTGACGAGCCAGCCGAAGAGCGTGTCGCCGTTGGCGCTCGCCGCGTAATAGCCGCGCGGCGACCACCACGCCCACTCGCGGTTGGCGGCCACGTGCAGGCTGGCGATGTTCTCCCACGCCGGCAGCCGGTTGAACGGAGGGGCGTCCTTGCCTTCCCGCTCGACGACGATCGCCAGCTGGCGCGACCACGGGCAGTCGGCGAGCGCCGCCAGCACGGCGGGGCCGGCCTCCGCCTCGCCCCCCGCGTCTCGGGCCCCATCGGCCCACGATACCTTCGCGATCACGTCGCCCACCCGCACGTCCCGGCCGGCGAGCGGCCCCGCCTCGTCGACGGCATCGACCACGGCGCGGCCGTTCTCGATCCGCAGGCCGATGCCGAACCGCTCGAAGAGCGGCTTCGCGGGATCGAGCCCCGACGACGGCCAGAGCATCACGAGCCCGTCCCGGCCGCCGCTGGCCAGCCAGCGGCCATCCTCCGACACCGCCAGCGACAGCACGCCGTCCTCGTGGCCGCGATACCGCCGCACGAGGCGGCAGACTCCGTCGTCGGCCAGTTCATAGACGAACAGCCCGCGGTCGGTCCCGAGCACAACGGCCCAGGGATCCGCCGCGTTGTCGCGCGCCAGCCAGGCCACGCATTGCGATACGGGGCCGAGCCGTCCCTGCCAGGAAAGGTCGAGATCGATCGCCGCCGCCGGTTTGCCGTCGGCGAGGAGTTGCCAGGTCTCGAAGCCGTGGCGTTGCCCGGGCCTGGGGGCCAGCGACCAGCGACCGGGCTTGCCCGCCGACGGCGCCCAGGCGGTGGCGTCGCCGACCGGCACGACGGCGAGATCGACCATGTCGAAGGCCTCCTTCAATGGCAGGGCCGCCGCGTCGCCGGCCGGCACCGGGGCCAGCGCGATTCGGCGCGGCGGCTGGCCGTCCTCTTGCGTGGCGAAGGCGACACGGCCGATTCTTCGGCCCACGCCGCCGAGCCGGCGGGCAGGGCGGCGGGATGGCGCCGCCTCGGTGGGCGGATCGCCCTGCGCCGCCGGCCCTGCGGCAGAGTCGAGGA
>JBJTSM010000145.1:0-2143 GCA_046076685.1 Planctomycetia bacterium
GTGAGCGTGATCCACATGACGCCGGCGCTCGACGCGGGCCATGTGATCACGACGCGGGAGACGCCGATCGGCCTCGCCGACACCGCGGCCACGCTCGAAGAGCGACTGGCCGGGATGGGAGTGGATGCGGTGCTCGACGCGATCGGCGCGGTCGTCGCCGCGGGGCCGGGCGGCACGCCCGGTGTGCCGCAGGATCCCGGCCGCGTCACCCGCGCGCCCAGGCTCGCGAAACAGGACGGCGCCGTGCCGTGGTCGCAGCCGGCCGCGCACATCGAGCGGATGCGCCGGGCGCTCGAGCCGTGGCCGCGGACGACGAGTTTTCTGCACCTCGGCGACCGCCCGCCGCTGCGGGTGGTGCTCGAGGACGTGGCGGTCGTCGACACGCCGCCCGGCGACGGGCAGGCACCGGCCCCGGGCACGATCCTCGCCGCGGACGCGTCGGGGCTGGTCGTAGCCTGCGGGGAGAACACCAGGCTCGTCGTCCGACGGCTCGTGCCGGAGGGCAAGCGGAGCATGTCGGCCGCCGAATTCCTCCGGGGCCATGCCCTGTTCGCGTCCGCCCGGTTCGGGTGAGGGGCGGCGCGATTGAGCCTGGCGTGAAGGCCCATCCCCCGGCTTGCGCCGGGGGCTTGTATGGGGACTGCGATACAAGCCCGGAGCGCGAGGGCAGGGCTGCATCACCCCAGCGCGACGCGGAAGCGGTCGCACTGGCCGAGGAACGCGACGGGATTGGTGAAGCTGATCTTCTCGACGAGGGATGCCGGATGCCCGCGGCGCCGCATCTCGACGTGACACTTCGGCACCGCCAGCGGGTCGCTCGGCCCCCAGTCGCCCGCGGAGTTGATCCACAGCCGCTCGGTGCCGTAGCACTCGATGATGTCGACCGCCCGCTGGGGCGTGCACTTGCTGTCAGGGTAGAGCGTCATGCCGGCCCAGTAGCCGCGGTCGAGCACCTCCGCCACCGTGTGCTCCTCGACATGGTCGATCAGCACCCGGCCCGGGTCGACGCCGGCGTTGGCGAGGGCATCCATCGTCAGTCGCGTGCCCTTGAGCTTGTCTTCGAGATGCGGCGTGTGCACGAGGATCAGGCGGCCGTGGCGTTTGGCCAGATCGATCTGCGCCTCGAGCACCGCCAGTTCGTTGCGGGAGTTCTTGTTGAGGCCGATCTCGCCGATGCCCAATACATTGGGGCGGTCGAGAAACTCGGGGATCAGCGCGATCACCTCCCGTGCGAAGGCGGGGTCTTCCGCCTCCTTGGGATTGATGCACAGCCAGCAGTAGTGCGCGATGCCGTGGGCCGCGGCCCGCTTCGGCTCGATCTCCGTGAGCTGCAGGAAGTAGTCGTGGAAGGCCGCCGGGGAGGAGCGGTCGAAGCCGGCCCAGAAGGCGGGCTCGGTGATCGCCACGCAGCCCGCCTCCGCCATCCGGCGGTAGTCGTCGGTGGTGCGGCTCACCATGTGGATGTGGGGATCGATGTAGGCCATGGTGGGGCGGTCGGGAGTCAGTAGGCGGTGCGCGGGTCGGCGCCCAGGGCCGACTGGGTGTGGGCGGCGGGCACGGGATCGACGGAGTGGTCGCTGAGCAGGTGCAGGATTCGCCGCGTCCGCTCCCCGGCGCCGTCGGCGAGCAGCGGCAGCGCCCGCAGCAGGGCCCGGATCCGCACGTCGTCCCGCCCGCCAGCGTCGGCGGCCCGGTCGAGCCGGTCGAGGAAGGCCGCGATGTCGAGCAGCTTCGCCCGATGCTCCATGAAATAGGCATCGACGACCTGGCGGCCGGTCATGGGGCAGGGGCGTGGTGTCATAGAGCGGAGGTCCGGAACCGATGGAAAGACATCGCTATCATAGCGGGGCCCGGAACGAGCCATCCATGGCCTTTTTCCCGGGCCGGCTAGAATCATGCCCATGACAAAACGGCTCTGGATCGAAACCGTCGGCTGCCAGATGAACGTGCTCGACAGCGAGCTCGTCGTCGCCGCCCTGCGCCGGCAGGGGTGGGAGATGGCCCGCACCACCGCCGAGGCGGATGCCGTCTTCTACAACACCTGCAGCGTGCGGCAGCATGCCGAAGACAAGATCTATTCCGCCCTCGGCCGGATCCGCCTCGAGAAGCAGCAGCGGCCGGGCCTCGTCGTGGGCGTGCTCGG
>JBJTSM010000146.1:0-4050 GCA_046076685.1 Planctomycetia bacterium
ACGCCCCAGACGGTGCTGCTGCTGCGGGCCTGGCTGTCGCGCTCATGGCCCAGGTTGAGATGCCAGGTCAGCAGCCCGGCCGGTACGCTGACCACGGCCCTTGCATCCACACCGGCCGTATTCCAGCCCCCCGTTGCACCCCGCGCGCTGGACAAGCCCCAGGCCAGCGTCAGGGCGGCGCCTTCGTCACCGCCGGCGGACCAGAGTTCCGTCTTGCCGCCCAGCCGGGCGCCCCGTTCGCGGTCTGCACTGTCGGCGCTGCGGGACAGGGCCAGCGCCACCTGAGTGTTGAGGCCCACGCCGCAGCCCAGCTGCAAGCTGTGGTCGTGCACAGACGAAGCACCAGCCACACGGGTGCGGGCGCTGACACCTTCCACCTCGCAGGTCTTGGCCTCCAGGATGCCCGCGTCCTCGGTCTGCAAGGGGCGGCCGGCCTGGCACAGCAGCGGCGTGGCGCAGGTCAGCAAGGCGGCGGTGAGGGTCTTGAGTTTCATGGTGTGTTGTGGGGACAAGGTGAGAGTTCGTGAGCATTGTCCACGTCCCGTGCAGGGAAAAACCCGCTCCGTCGCGCCGGTGTGCATTTCGTCGCAACCTACCGTCAGGTGCACGAAGGCCCACTAGACTGCGCCCCGCACAAGACAAGGTCATGGCATGAAGAAGGTGTGGTGGTGGCTGGTGGTTGGGGCCCTGGTGGCAGTGGCAGCAGTTGTCGGGCTGGTTCAGTCTCGTGGCGGGGCGGCACTGTGGCCCTTTTCGGGAGGAGCGTCGTCCGCTGCCTCCGCGCGAGGGGCGAGCGATGCCGGAGGCCCCGCCGGCGCCAGCACCCGTTCCGGCCCCAAGGCGGTGCGTGCGGCTGAGGCCGCGGCCTCGGCGCCCCCGTTGGAGTTCCAGGCCCAGGAAGTGGTCAGCCCGAGCTGGGCACCGATGCCGCTGACGTTGACGTTCTCGGGCGCGCTGACAGCTCCGGCCACGGTCACTGTCCGTTCCAAGGTGGGCGGCACCTTGCAGTCGCTGGCGGTGCAGGAAGGTAGCCGCGTCCGTGTGGGACAGGTGATCGGTCGCGTGGATGCCGCCGAGGCGGCCTCCAGGGTGGCCGAGCGTGCGGCGATGGTCGAGTCCGCCCGCGCGACGATGGCCCAAGCCGAGAGGGCACTTGCGCAGAATGAATCCTTGGCGGCACAGCGTTTCATCGCGCCGGCGGCCGTGGACAGCTCGCGTGCTTCCGTGGAGGCCGCGCGGGCGCAGTGGGCGGCCGCCCAGGCCTCGCTGTCCGCCACGCAGCTCGCGCTGGCCGAAGCAGCCATCGTGTCGCCCATCGCCGGTATCGTCGCCAAGCGGCATGTGCTGCCGGGCGAGAAGATCGCCGTCGAACAGCAGGTGATCACGGTGGTGGACTTACGTGAGCTGGAATTGGCAGGGGCGGTCCCCGTGCACGAAGTGGGACGTCTTTCGCCCGGCATGGCGGTGACGGTCAGGGTGGAGGGCGTGGACGACCCCGTGTCCGGTCGGGTTGCTCGCATCGCCCCCTCTGCGGAGCCGGGTTCCCGCGCCATTGGCGTCACGGTGGTGCTACAGAACCCGCAGAAGCGGTTGCGTGCCGGTCAATACGGCATGGTCCGGGTGAAGTTGGGCGACAGCCGGCCCAGGCTGTCCCTGCCCGATGCTGCCATCCAGTCGAGCGCGGGCCAGCACGAGGTGTGGACTTTGGAGGCGGGTGTGTTGCGCAGACGCTCGGTGACCTTGGGGCGGCAGGACACTGCCGGCGGCCGCATTGAGGTGCTGGAGGGTTTGCCAGAGGGCGCGCAAGTGCTTGCGGCGCGCTACGAGAACCTGCGCGAGGGCGCGCGCGCCCTGGTGGTGTCCTCTGCTGCGGCACGGACCGGTTCCGGCGCCCCAGCATCGCCCGCCTCTGCGGCTTCCCGCTGAAGTCCGGGGCCGGTCATGTGGATCACCCGCGTCTCCATCCAGAACCCCGTCTTCGCCACGATGGTGATGACGGCCCTGTGCGTCATCGGGCTGTTTTCCTGGCAGCGCCTGGGTGTGGAGCAGATGCCCGACATCTCTTTTCCCGGCGCCTACATCGAGGTGTCCTACCCCGGGGCCTCGCCCGAGGCGGTGGAGCGGGAGGTGACCAAGCTGGTGGAGGAGGCAGTCAACAGCGTGGCCGGCATCAAGCGCATCACCTCGCGCAGTCTGGAGGGACGAAGCCAGACGAGCATCGACTTCGTGCTCGATGCCGACATGGCCCGGGGCATGCAGGATGTGCGCGACCGCGTGGCCGCCGTGCAGGCGGCCTTTCCCCGCGATGTCAAGGCCCCAACCATCGCCCGTTTCAACAGCGACAACAACCAGCCCGTGGTCAATCTGGCACTCTTGTCGCCCAGTCGCAGCGCCCGGGAACTCTCGGTCATGGGAGAGCAATTGGTGGGAAAGCGACTGCAGCGGGTGGAGGGCGTGGCCAGGGTGGACATCAGCGGCCTGAGCTCGCGTGAAGTCCGCATCGACCTGGACCCGCAGCGCCTGCGCACCTATGGCGTCACGCCCGCCGAGATTGCACAGGCCCTGCGCGAGGCGAATGCGGATCAGCCTGTGGGGATGCTGTCGGACCCTCGCCAGGACGCGCTCCTGCGCGTGGAAGGCCGTGTCCGCGACCCACGGCAGTTCGAGCAGTTGGTGGTGGCCCGTCGCAACGGATTGGCGCTGACGCTGGGCGACCTGGGGACCTTGGTGGAGCGCGAGCGGGAGGCCGACTCGCTGGCCCGCATCAACGGGCAGCGGGCCGTCAACTTCAACGTGTCCAAGCAGCAGGACGCCAACATCGTCGCTGCGGGCGAGGCAGTGAAGAAGGCAGCCGAGGAGATCCGTCGCAACCTGCCGCCCGATGTCGAGTTGCGCCAGATCTATGCCTCCAGCGACTGGGTCAAGGGTTCCTTGAATGGGCTCGTGCGCACCCTGATCGAGGGCGCACTGCTCACAGTGGCCATCGTGTTCCTGTTCCTGCATTCCTGGCGCTCGACCATCATCACGGGGCTCACGCTGCCGATTGCGGTGATCTCCAGCTTCATCGCCATCTATGCCTTCGGCTACACGCTGAACTTCATGACGATGATGGCGCTGAGCCTGTGCATCGGGCTGTTGATCGACGACGCCATCGTCGTCCGCGAGAACATCGTGCGCCACGTGGGCATGGGCAAAGACCACCACACGGCGGCGCGCGAGGGCACGGACGAGATCGGCCTCGCGGTGATGGCCACCACCTTTGCCATCTGCGCGGTCTTCGTGCCGGTGGCCTTCATGGGTGGCATCGCCGGCAAGTTCTTCAACCCGTTCGGTGTCACGGTGGTCGTGGCGGTGCTGGTGAGCCTGTTCGTCAGCTTCACCCTGGACCCGATGCTGTCTTCGGTGTGGAAGGACCCCCCTCCAGCCGCCTGAAGCGCGTGTGGGGCCTGTCGCATGCCATCCGGGCCACCGACGCGGGCATGGACGTCTTGCACCGGGTGTACGAGCGGCTGATCCGCTGGGTGTTTTCAAGTCGTCGCTGGCGGCTCTTCCTTTGGCCCGTGTGGGGGCACGGCTTTGACGTCCAGGGGCTGCGTGACAAGACCAGCCCGAGGCGTTGGCGATGGGCCACCCTCACCCCTAGGGGGCTGGTCACGGGGCTGGGGGTGGCCAGCTTTGTGGGGGCCCTGGGCCTTGCACCACTGGTGGGCAGTGAGTTCATGCCCGAGGTGGACCAGGGCTACACGCAGCTCGCGCTGCGCATGCCCGTGGGCTCAAGCCTGGAACGCACCGATGCCTAGGTCCGCCAAGTGGAGGAGGTGCTCAAGGCCTTGCCGGAGGTGAAGACGGTGTCCGCCTGGGTGGGCGGCGCAGGCCAGCGCAACCAAGCCTGGCTCAATATCTCGCTGTCGGACCGCAAGGAGCGGCAGCGGACGCAGAAGCAGGTGGAAGAGGACATCCAATCGCGGGTGGCACGCATTCCTGGCGTGGACGCCTCCGTGGGCTTCAATCGGCCGATTTACGTGGCCATCCTGGGCAATGACGCCGAAG
>JBJTSM010000147.1:0-3421 GCA_046076685.1 Planctomycetia bacterium
CGGCGTCGGTCGCGGCGTTCGCGTAGCAGCCCGTGTGCAGTTCCACCGCCGCCACGCCCAGGTCCACGGCCGCGTCGATCTGCCGCGGGCAGGGATCGAGGAAGAGCGAGACCGAGATGCCGGCCTCGTGGAGCCGGCGGACGGCTTCGGCCGTCGCGGTCCGGTGGGTGACCACGTCGAGGCCGCCCTCCGTCGTCACCTCCTCCCGCTTCTCCGGCACGAGCGTCACCTGGTCGGGCCGCACCCGGCAGGCGATGTCGATCATGGCCGGGGCGATCGCGGCCTCGAGGTTGAGCTTCACCTGCACGGTGGCTCTCAGCACCTCGAGGTCGCGATCCTGGATGTGCCGGCGGTCCTCGCGGAGGTGGACCGTGATCGCGTCGGCCCCGCCGAGTTCGGCGAGCGCGGCCGCCCACACGGGGTCGGGTTCGACCGTGCGGCGGGCCTGCCGGATCGTGGCCACGTGATCGATGTTGACGCCTAGCGTTGCCATGCGATCACTCTATCCACCGACGCGATCAACCGGAAGCTACAGTCCTTTTTTCAGGAGCACCACGCTGTTGCCGCGGGGCGTGCGAACCTGCAGCACCACGCCCTCCTCGGGCGACTCCTTCTCGATCGCCTCGGCGAACTCGGCGATCGACGTCACCGGCGTCTTGCCGACCTTGCGGACGAGCACGCCCGGCCCGAGGCCGGCCTCGGCCGCCACGCCGTCGGGGTCGACGCGGTCGACGACCACGCCCTCGAAGCCCTCGTAGACCTTCTCCGGCATGGAGTTCTTGTCGCGGACCTCGATGCCGAAGGCCTCGGAGTAGAAGGTCTCCTCGTCGCCGGCGGAGAGCTTGCGGCTCCCGGAGCCGTCCCGCTTGGCGATCTTGTCGGGCAGCGGCTTCACCGAGATCGAGAGCGACATCGTCTTGCCGTCGCGGAGCACGGTGAGCTTGTGCGGCTTGCCGATGGCTGACTTCTCGACGACCTCCTGCAGCGACCGCGGGCCGTCCACCGCCTGCTCGTCGAAGGCCGTGATCACGTCGAGTTCCTGCACGCCCGCCTCGGCGGCCGGCGTGCCCTCCATCACCTCGGTGACGAGCACGCCCTTGCGGCTGTTCACGCCGAGCTTGCGCGCCATCTCGTTGTCGAGCGGTCCGATCGACACGCCGAGGTAGCCCCGTTCCACCGCGCCCTTGGCGATGAGCTGGCCGCTCACCCACTTGGCGAGGTTGATCGGGATGGCGAAGCCGACGCCCTGGTAGGCGCCGGTGTTGGAGGCGATCGCCGTGTTGATGCCGACCACCTCGCCGGCGAGGTTCACGAGCGGGCCGCCCGAGTTGCCGGGGTTGATGGCGGCGTCGGTCTGCAGGAACTTCGCGCGGCGGATGCTGCCGAGCTCCCGGCCCTTGCCGCTGATGATGCCGGCGCTGACCGTCGTCTCCAGTTCGAAGGGGTTGCCGATCGCGATCACCCAGTCGCCGATGTCGAGCTTGTCGGAGTCGCCGAGCTTCGCGACGGGCAGGTCGTGGGCCTTTTCGAGCTTCACGACGGCCAGGTCGCTGACGGGATCGGTCTTGATCTCCGCCGCCTTGAATTCGCGGCCGTCGGGCAGTTCCACCGTGACGGTGTCGGCGCCGGCGACCACGTGGTTGTTGGTGAGCACGAGCCCTTCGGCGTCGACGATCACGCCGGAGCCCACGCCCGAGCGGGGCTGGCTCTGGCCGCCATCGGGCTGGCGGAATTCAAAGCCCTCCGGCATGCCGTCCTTGAAAAAGTCTTCGAACGGCGTGCCCTTGAACGGATTTTCGCCGTTTGGCCGCTGCGGCCCGCGGTTGGAGGCCACCTTCTTGGCCTTGGTCTCGCTGCGGACCACCACCACGCTGGGGATGGCGTGTTCCGCCGCATGGCGAAACGCCTTCGAGAGCGAGTTGGCGTGCATGAGGTCCTCGGCCGTGGCCGCGGTCTCTTCGCCGCGGGAGGCGGCGGCGAGGCCGAGCACGAGGGCGAGCGGCAGCACGAGGCAGGGGAAGGCCCGACGGATTCGCAGGGAACGGATATCGCCCGAGGCGACGGGGTATCGACTGGTGTGCATAGGAGTGGTTCCAACCTTTCTGGGTGAATTTCGCGTGGAGTATAGGCCTGCAGCCCGGGCCCGCGGAGCCCGCAGGCGTCGTGCCCGCCGGGCCGCGGCCGTAAACGCATCCATGCCGGCTGCCCGCGTTGGCACCGGCTTGGTCACATGTCTCGGGAAGGATATACGCGGGTGGTTTGGGGCTGGTTCGCCGGGCCCCCAAAACCGCGTTTTCCCCGGGCTTTATTGGGTTCTTCCGTTGACAGGCCGGCATCGTGAGGCGTACCTTTCCTCCGACAGAACCAGGCATCTGCAGGCATGGCGCGGCAGCGACGGCATGAAGCGAACGGACCAGAAGCGGAAAGGCAGCCCGGCGGGCGCACAGCCCCTCGCCGAGCGTCGCGACAGGTCCCCCATCGGCACCGGCAGCGGCATCGACGTGGCCGAGTGCCAGCGGCGGATCAATTATGAGTTCCGCGACCCCGCGCTGTTGATCGCGGCCTTCACGCATGCGTCGGGGGCCCAGCACCGGCTGGCGTCGAACGAGCGGCTCGAATTCCTGGGCGACGCGATCCTCGGCTTCATCGTCTGCGAGACCCTCTACCAGCTCTTCCCCGATTCGCTCGAGGGGGACCTCACCCGGATCAAGTCGGTGGTGGTGAGCCGGGAGACCTGCGGCCGGATCACGGAGCGGCTGCAGCTGATCGATTTCCTGATCGTGGGCAAGGGGCTCTCGCTCAACCGGCCGGTGCCGGCGTCGGTGCTCTCCGACCTCTTCGAGTCGCTCGTGGCCGCGATGTATCTCGACGGCGGCCTCGAGCCGGTGCGAGCGCTCGTGGCGAGGATGCTCGAGCCGGAGATCGTGAAGGTGGCGTCGGGCGAGCAGGGGCTCAACCACAAGTCGCTCCTGCAGCAGCTGTCGCAGCGGGATTACGGCGTGACGCCCACCTACGAGGTGGTGGAGGAGGCGGGGCCCGACCACAGCAAGAGCTTTCACGTGTCGGCGCAGATCGGCCCGCGGCGGTATCCGCCCGCGTGGGGACGCAACAAGAAGGAGGCGGAGCAGCGTGCCGCCTCCAACGCGCTCTCGGAGCTGCAGCTCGAATCAGCCGCCCGCGCCGCCGCGGGCGAGTAGCGGTTTCACCAAAAGCCCCCGGCGGAAGCCGGGGGATGACGCGCTCCATGCCGATCGGCGTATGCGTTGGATGCCCGTCTGGTGATGGACGGCGTCATCCCGCCGTTCCACCCAAAAGCCCCCGGCGGAAGCCGGGGGATGACGCGTTCCATGCCGATCGGCGGCAAACAACCAGAGCCGCGTCCCCTCTTCCGCCCGTCACGGCCGTTGCTTGCTGGTCATCG